>JBFMHI010000021.1 GCA_040753085.1 bacterium
ATAAGGTTTTTAGCAAGAGTAATAATATTGCCCGCCCATTTCACCCTCACCCTATCCCTCTCCCATCAAGGGAGAGGGAATTTTGCTTTGTCTCCCAACTAACTGCTTAACTTAGTTTTGAGTAGTTCCGATTTTGTATCCCTCAGAACTCGAAACTTAAGTTCGCATAAAGGGAAAAGCGATGACATCCCGAATAGAAGCAGAATCAGTCAAAAGCATGACCAGCCGGTCAATCCCAAGGCCTAACCCTCCAGCCGGCGGCATGCCTAACTCTATGGCCTCCACAAAATTCTCATCCATTGGCGTGGCTGTTTCAAGCCCGGCTCGCTTTTTTTGGGCTTGTTCTTCCAGCAGGCTCCTTTGAAGAATGGGATCATTAAGCTCTGAGAAGGCGTTGCCCAGTTCTATCCCACCTACAATGGGCTCAAATCGCTCGATTAAAGTCGAGTCCTCCCGGTGGACCTTACACAAAGGAGACGTTTCTCTGGGGTAATCGTAGACAAAAGTCGGCTGAATTAACTTCGGCTGAACACAATGCTCAAATATCTCCAGGATAAGGAATCCCTTTTCTTGATTAAAATCGACCTTCTCTTCTATCCCCAGTTTTTTTATTTCATCACAAAGCGCCTGGTGAGAGAGTTCGCGACAATCAAGGCCGGTAAACGCCTTTATAGCCTCGAAAAGCTTAATTCTCTTCCAGGGGACCTTGAAATCAATCTCCATCCCCTGGTAATCAATCCTGGTGGTTCCCGTTATGCTTAGACAGACATATTCCATCATCTGCTCGGCTAACTTCATTATCTCATTATAGTCAACATAGGCCTCATAGCTTTCCAGAATGGTGAACTCCGGATTGTGAGACTTATCAATACCCTCGTTGCGAAAAGTCTTGGTAAGGGCATAGACCTTTTCAAAGCCCCCGACCAGGAATCGTTTCAGATACAGCTCAGGAGAGATGCTTAAAAATACATCCTGATTAATGGCATTCACATGGGTAGTAAAGGGACGCGCTTCAGCCCCGCCATATACCGACTGAAGTAAGGGAATCTCCACTTCGTAATAGCCCTTCTGGTTTAAGAATTCACGGATAGCCGCAATAATCAATGTCCTTTGCTTGAACACCGCCAGGACATCCCGATTCATAATCATATCCAGCGATCTCTGTCGGTATCGAAGTTCTTTGTCTACCAGGCCGTGATACTTTTCAGGAAGTGGTTTAATCGACTTGGTTAAGATAGAAAAATCACTTACCTTGACGGTAATTTCCCCGGTTTTGGTCTTAAACAGGGTGCCGACTGCCCCGATAATGTCACCAGTCTCCAATAACTTACTCAGGCCATATTTCTCTTCACCCAGCCCATCCATTTTAAAATAAAGCTGAATGACGCCTGCCCAATCCTGGATAGTCATAAAAGAGGCCTTACCCATGCGTCTTACCAGCATTATCCGACCGGCCAGTGAAACCACTTGTTGAGAATCCGCCAGGTCTTCAAACTGCTCTCTCAATTGCTGGGAATTAGAGTCTACTGGGAAAGAATAAGGATAAGGATTTATCCCTTTCGCCTTGAGCGCTTCTAACTTTGTGATTCGAGACTGAATAAGATCATCCGACATAAGTATAATCCTCCCAAATATCTACTCAGGTCTTCATTGATGCTCGATACTCAAGCATCGAGCATCGAGCATCAAGCATCGAGCCCCCTTCCCTCAGGCGGCCGTGGCTGAACGGTTACGAAATATTATAGCCCCGATAAATAGCAAAGTCAAGAAAAATCCTACCCCTATATCTCTTCCAGCCTTTCTTCTATTACCCATCCCTTAAGCCCCTCCTTGGGCAGACCTACTTCCAACCAGCCTTCTCGCTGGTTCAAGATAATAACCCGCTTCCCCTCCGGCAGGCTGATGCCCACCGAATAGTCCTCCCCCGGACCGTTTCGGGCGGCGGTC
This sequence comes from bacterium, assembly GCA_040753085.1. Taxonomy (NCBI): domain Bacteria; species bacterium. The sequence continues at coordinate 1,948 of JBFMHI010000021.1, forward strand.
TTTTCTAAGACAATAGCCGGTTTATGGGCCTGTTCATAATAAATCTTTGTCCCCAGGCATAAGCCGCTCAAAAGAAAGATAATAGCCATGGCCAGATTTAATCGAAGCCAAAAAGGGCCTGACCTGAACAGGTAAATGATAAGCCCTAACATGAGGAGCCAATAAAAAAGGGTGGTGAAGATGGTCAATTCGTGGATTGAAAAGAGGTTGAGGCCTCGCTGCCACCAATGATCCTTAGATTCGTTGATCAAGGCCCTGGCAAATTCCAGGTTAAAGCGAATATCTTCATCCCTGGGGGAAAGTCTCTTAGCCCGCTCATAATTCAGGATAGCCTGGCCCAGTGCCTTATTCCTGAAATAGGCGTTACCTAAATTATAAAAGAGGGTAGAGTTTTTTATTCCCCGCTTGATTATTTCCTCATATCCCTTAGCGGCCTCGGCATAATCTCCTTTTTGGTAAAGGCCATTGCTTTTGGCAAATATCTCTTCCGCCTCCAACGTGGCTTGCGCCGATCCAGCTTGAGCGAAGAGGAGAGAGCTTAGTATTACCAATATTAAGATCGATTTCTGTCTTGGAATCATTTGTAGTCAGATCCTCTCAATAAATCTCGATCCTCGATCCTCGCTACTTGATGCTCGATGCTTGATGCGGGTAAAGGATCCAGTGTCCAGTATCGAATATCCAGTATCGAGCATCGAGGATCGAGCATCGAGCCTCATGTAACATTCTCGCGCACAACGCAAATGTTGCGGGGTAATAGTATATACGTCTTGATCCAAAAGAAACTTCATGCTGCCACCGCCATATGGATATCTTCAACTGCTACGACATCAATAGCATACTGAATACATGCCCGGATGTCCTCAAGTTGGAGTTCAGGATAATAATCCATTACTATTGTTAAAAAAGGAATACCTTCTCGCACCAGTTCAAGGACATTTTGGACCGGAATTCGGGTCCCTGCAATACAGGGTTTACCAAAGTGGATGGTTGGATTAATCTCTATTCTTTCTCTCATTTTTGTCTTTCACCTCCCTTTCCCCATATTCTTTTTCAGGCTCTTAATCAGATTAAGCGCTCTGGAGTAACTTTGTTTCATCTGTTCCAGGCTGCTTTTAGCAGAGGCGAAGCGAATTAAATGAGATTCCTCAATAAGGCTTCTTAATTCTTCTATCTCGACCTCATCTATTCCACTGGTCCTGAGTTTGGCCGCTATTTCCTCTTGAGTAAGACCGGCCGCGGACATATTCAATCTATCGGCCAGATAGGACCTTAGACCGCTTTCCAGAAGGGTGTAAAACTCATGTGACTCTTCCGGTCGGAGTTTGCCTTTAGCTTTAGAAAGTCTCCCTCTGGCCTCCCGGTAAGCCCGCTTTGACCTGGCATAGGCCGGGTCAAGCTCTAATTTCCGCCTCTTGAGCTTGACGCCTAAGGCGCTCAAAAAAAGTAACAAAGGAACTAAGTTAGCCAGGTAAAATAGCTTGTTCTGGTAGAGCATCCTGGAGCTATCTTTAAAATTTATCTCTGCTTTGATATAGCGAATGTCTTTGGCCATCACCTTTACCCCTTCGGGGGTAAGGGGAGTGGTTGAAATCTCCTCTTTTGGGCCTGAGGCGGCTTCAAGGTAGAGAGGCGCGGTAGATTTTGTCTCATAACGTTTCTTCCCGGGATGAAAAAAGGCGAACGATATCCCCGGAATCTTTAACTTCCCCGGCACCTGAGGGATAAGGATGGTCTTGAAGGTCTTTGAGCCGCTGACCGTGTAGTTCTCCTTGGAAATATTCAGGGAGCTCAGGGTCTCATAACGTCTGAATTCGGGAAGCTCCGGCAAGTCTACTTCCTGAAGGGTCTTAACATTTCCCTTGCCTGAAATCGCCACCGTGAGGGTAATGGGTTGACCGGTCTCAATCTTTTTTTTATCCAGGCTTGAGGTAATAGAATAATCTCCTACCACTCCTTTAAAATTAGCCGGCTTTCCCTTCTCCGGCAGAGGCAAGACCTCGACGGCCAGGGGTTTAGTGCTTAAGACCCTGGTTTTGCCCCGACTGAAAAAATCCCGGAAAAAGAAGTCCCGGGAAAAGGCATCGGGTGAGAAGTCATCTACCGTGCACTTAAGTTTGGCCTCACCGATCTGAAGGTTCCCCGGTGTAGTGGGAAAGAGGGCCGTCTTTATCTCTGTAATTAAATACCGGGAGCCGTTGATGGCCGTATAATATTCCTTCTGGGGCGGGAGGTCTTCGGTGAAGAAACCGGTTGTCTCCGGAGGCACGTATTCCGGCCTGGAGAGCAGATTTATCCGGCGATAAAAGCGAAAGGTTAAGATAACCTCTTCATTGACATAAGCCTTCTGTTTGTCTACTTCAGCGGTAATAAAGACGTCTCCCTCTGCCTGTCTTTTTTCAGCCTGCAGGGGGCTCTGGGTTGGCGCTTGAGGTAAAGGGGCCCCGGCTTCGACTACTTCGATAGAGATAGGTTGTGTTTCATAGGTCTTATTCTGGTAAGTAAGGGTAACCGGACCGATGATAAATTTTCCTACCTTTTTAGGGACCAGGATGTAGTTAAAGGTTAGGGCCGACGAGATTCGCCCATTAACAATGGAGATACTTTGCGACCGACCAGAGGAATAGATGTTAAAGTCGGACATTGGAGGCAGTTGAGGTGAGGGAAGCGAGCCACCTCCCCCGGAGAGAGAGACCGATAGCCTTAACTGATCATTCAGCGTGACTTTGCCTCTATCCACCGAGGCCGAAAGCGAAAGCTCCTGGGCAATGACCGGAGTTGATATTAGAAATATTATTATGCTTAAGATTAATCTCACTAAGACCATTTATCTTGCCCAGCTTCCTCAGTAACAGTGCGACTTTCATAAATTTCCTCTATCATTTCGTCAATAGAACGATCGTCTTCCCAGGTTCCACTCAAGGCGAGTAATCTTTTGGTCTTATCAGTGACAGGCTTTTGAGGCAATTTGTCATCTAGAAAAGTAATAATTACATCTATATTGGGAGGTATGTCAACTTTTTCCAGTAGCTTAATTTGGCGCCCATCGTAAATACCTCGAATAGCAAGCATTAAAGAAACACCTCCTTTGGTAAGACAATAATCCCCCAAGTTGTTAAAATACACTTAGCCACTAAGACACTAAGACACTAAGATTACACTCCACAGATTACTTACCGAAATCAGGCGTTATCTGTCTTCTGATTTGTGTTCTTTTTGTGCCTTAGTGGCTAAAATATGGTAAGTTTAGCTATTTGTTTGCTCATTGAAATTTTACTCAGCCTAAATTTTAGCATGAGGATAAGGTAAGTGTCAAGATAAATGATTTGACAAAGACATAAAAGGGTGATAGAATTAAATCAGAATTGCTTCAATTTAGGGTAATAGATGGTGAAGGCTTCGACATTTGAGGTTAGCCATCTTCTGGAAAGGAAATCTCTATGCGGTCAAGATTATTTAAATTACTGAGCCTAATCTGCCTTCTTTGTTTCCCGGCCGCCTCTTACCCGGCTGAACAGACCAATTTTGTCTTTACCGTGATTAAGTATGGTGGCGGAGGGGATTGGTATAATGGCCTGTCTGGGGTGAGGAATTTCCTGGGGGAACTAAATAAAAGGACCAATGTCAAGGCCTCACCCAAGGAAAAGGTGTTGGAATTGACTAATCCCGATCTCTTCTATTCCCCTTTTGTCTACATCAATGGCCACGGCAATATTAAACTTACCCCAACGGAAGTGCTCAGGCTAAGAAATTATTTGGAGCACGGCGGGTTCCTCTTTATAAACGATGATTATGGGCTGGATGAATTCATTAGACGGGAGATGAAACGGGTCTTTCCGGATAAGGATTTTGTGGAACTCCCTTTCGATCACCCCATCTATCATAATCTTTATGACTTTCCAGAGGGTTTGCCCAAGATTCATGAGCATCACGGCGGTCCTCCCCACGGCTACGGTATCTACCATCAGGGGCGATTGGTAGTATTCTATAACTATAATACCGACATCGCCGATGGCTGGGAGACGGAAGAGGTTCACCACGATCCCCTTCAGAAAAGGGAAGCGGCGGTCAAGATGGGGATAAATATTGTCCTTTATGCCTTGACGCATTGATTATTAGCCAATAGCCAATAGGCAATAGGGCATTCTTCCCTATTGGCTATTGCCTATTTAACCCAAAGGGACTAAAGGGACTAAAGGGACTAAAGGGACTATTGCCTATTGGCTATTGACTTTGACTTTCGGCCCCATGCTGAGTTCCATTACCGAAAAATAGGGCATCGTTTCAAATCGCTACTTGAGAAGGGAGAGATCGGTTTACACTTTTTGTTCTCCAACCGGAACACAAAAAAGTCCCAAACTGGCTTTCAGAGCGGGAAAAGGCTGTTTATGTTTGCTGCACACATTGCCTAAAATTGCTAAAAGTGTAAAGCTGCTATTTCAGCATTTTGAAACGATGCCAAAAATAGTTTTAGGAGAGTAACCGATGACTGCCGTAGATAAAGAGAAACTAAGTAAACTTTTTAACAAACTTAACCAGGCAAAGACCAGGATTCTTGAAAGAGGAAGATGGAAGAGATCCGAATTAGAGTGGCGGTGTTGATAATTGAAGAGGGTAAGATTTTGCTGGTCCAGCACCATAAGGATGGACGAAAATATTGGCTCCTTCCTGGCGGCGGGGTAGATTATGGTGAAACCCTGGTTGAATGTGCTAAAAGGGAGATTCGGGAGGAAGCCAACCTGGAGGTAGAGATCGAAGACCTGCTCTTTATCAACGAGTCTATCCCTCCTGACCGGCATCGGCATGTCCTGAATCTTTATTTTAGGGGCAAAATAACCGGGGGGAATTTGCAAATAGGGCAAGAACCCATCCTGGATGCCATTGAGTTTGTGGATTTGAGCCGATTAGATTCCCTCACTCTTTATCCTAACGTCAAGCAAGAGATCAAGGACCTGGCCGCAGGGATTAAACCGGAAGTAATTAGTCTCGGAAATCGGTGGGCGTGAAAAACTGCTTGATTTTAGGGCAATAATTTGATATACTGAGTGCCGCAAAGCCGTAACCAAGAGGAACACAGATTTTACTAATTACACAGATTATTTGTGACTATTCAGGTTGATAGACTGAAGGTGGAAGGCTTTTAAGGCTGAAGACTGAAGGCTATTGAACTTCAGCCTTCAGTCTTCAGTCTTCAGTCTTCAGCCTATCTACCTGAGTAGTTGGGCGGCGTAATTTGAGAATGAGCGATCATGTTGTTGGATGGGCAGAAATAGAAGGAAATATAGAGGTGGCCGAAGGTCACTTTCGGATGAAACTTTTTGCCCCTGGTATGGCCAGGACAGGCCGGCCAGGTCAGTTTGTACATGTCCGCTGTAGTAACCAGTTGGATCCCTTGCTTCGCCGTCCTTTTAGCCTGCATAGAATCAGAGATCAACACATAGAGATTCTCTACAAGGTAGTCGGTCAGGGGACAAAACTATTAGCCGCCAAAAAAGCCGGCCAGAAATTGGATGTTCTTGGCCCCTTAGGGAAGGGATTTTGGATTGACTCCCTAAAAGAAGGCATCTCTGTTCTGGTGGGAGGAGGTATAGGGGCGGCTCCCCTTCTGGCCTTAGCTGAGGAGCTAAAGAAGCTAGGGCAGGAGATACTTATTTTGATTGGAGCCGCTACCAAAGAGGGATTGTTGGCACTTCAGGAATTCTCTCAACTCGGCTCCCTGGAAGTGGCTACCCTTGATGGCCGCCAGGGCTATGCCGGTCTGGTGACTGATTTGTTAATCAAGGCCGTTACCGACCGCCAGGTGGCGCAAATATATGCCTGTGGGCCGAAAGCTATGCTAAAGGAGGTATCCCGGCTGGCTGAAGCAGGGGGATATCCGGCTCAGGTTTCTATGGAGGAACGGATGGCCTGTGGAGTGGGGGCCTGTCTGGGATGTGTGGTTCCGGTTCGACGCTTGGGAAATCAAGCTGGAAGAGAACATAAGGCCTCGAATAAAAATGAAGCCGCTTACCAAAGGGTTTGCCGGGAAGGACCTGTTTTTGACGCCAGGGAGATAGTCTGGTAACTCTGGATTTCGGATTTCGGATGGGGATAAATCCGCAATCCGCAATTTAAAAAGGAGGGGTTATAAATTGAAATATGAGGGACTGAAAGACCTGATCGCTTCTTGGAAAGGCATAGTAAATAACCAGGGTGAAATAATAGATTCAACGGGTTTTTACCAATTACTTTATCCTTTAGTTTACACCTCGGTCTTCCATCCCGATCCAGAGGTAATTAATGCCTGCCAATGGCTTATCTGGGAAGGAGCGAGGAGTATGGGATTATATCCGGCTTCTATCCAGAAATTATACGAAGCCAAAGGCAGAGGCGAATGCCTGGGGACAACGGTACCGGCCATAAACCTTCGGGGGCTGACTTACCACGCAGCCAGGGCGGTCATTCGGGCCGCCAAGAGGAACCGTTCAGGAAACTTTATCTTTGAGATCGCCAGGTCAGAGATAGAATATACCCATCAATCGCCGGCTGAATATGCCACGGTAGTGATGGCGGTGGCTTTGCAGGAAGGCTATCAAGGTCCCCTCTTTATCCAGGGGGATCATTTTCAGATTGACGCCCAGGCCTATCAGGAGGATAGAGAAACAGAGCTGAAAAAAGTCAAGGAACTAATCAGGGAGGCGGTCAGGGCCGGATTTTACAATATCGACATCGATGCCTCCACCCTGGTTGATCTGACCAAACCCAATCTCAGTGAGCAACAAAGGCCTAATTTCGAGGTTACGGCCCTTTTGGCCGCCTTTATTCGAGAAATCCAACCTGAAGGTATAACCATCTCCATTGGCGGTGAGATAGGCGAGATAGGTGGGAAGAACAGCACGGAAGAGGAGCTTCGGGCTTATTTAGACGGCTTGAGGAATGAGCTGGAAAATATCTCCCCTAACTTGACCGGCCTGAGCAAGGTTAGCGTCCAGACCGGAACTACCCATGGTGGAGTAGTTCTCCCCAACGGAAGTGTGGCCAGCGTAAAATTGGACTTTGATACCTTAAGAAGACTCTCTCACGTAGCTAAAGAAGAGTACGCCCTGGCCGGAGCGGTTCAGCATGGGGCTTCTACCTTGCCGGCCGAAGCCTTTCATCACTTTCCGGGCACCGATACAGCCGAGGTTCATTTAGCCACGGAATTTCAAAATATGATTTATGATGACCATGGCTTTCCTCCTGAACTCAAAGAGGAGATTTACGCTTACCTGAAGAAGGAGTGTGCTTCGGAATGGAAGGAAGGCCAGACGGAAGAACAGTTTATCTATAAAACGAGGAAAAAGGGATTCGGCCCTTTTAAAAAGCAGATATGGGACCTACCCTTATCCATTCGGGAAGGAATCAGCCAGCGGCTGGAGGAGAAATTTCATTTTCTCTTTCATGAACTTCGGGCAACCGATACCTATGATATGGTTAGAGAAAGGATTACACCTGTTTATGTGGCCAAGCCCATGCCGGAGGGCCTGAAAGGGCTAATGGAGGAAATAGATGTCGGAACATAATATCCCTAAGGCCTACGATCCAAATAAAGTCGAAGAAAAATGGTACCATCTTTGGGAAGAGAAGGGCTATTTTAAAGCTGATTCTAATTCGGCTCTGCCGGCTTTTTCTATGGTCATCCCACCCCCCAATATAACCGGTTCCCTTCATATGGGACATGCCCTAAATAATACCCTGCAGGATATTCTAACCAGATGGAGGCGTATGCAGGGGTATACCAGCTTATGGCTGCCGGGGACTGATCATGCGGGTATTGCCACGCAGAACGTGGTGGAAAAGGAATTGGCCAGGGAAGGAAAAACCAGACAGGATTTAGGCCGGGAGGCATTTATTGACCGGGTTTGGTCCTGGCGAAAAGAATATGGCGGCCGAATTATTAATCAGCTTAAACGCCTGGGTTCTTCCTGTGACTGGTCTCGGCAAAGATTCACTATGGATCCGGGGCTTTCTAAGGCTGTCAAGGAGGTCTTTGTCAGGCTATATGAGGAGGGCTATATCTATCGGGGGAGCCGGATCATTAATTGGTGTCCCAGATGCCAGACGGCCTTATCCGACATCGAAGTGGAATATGAAACCTTAAACGGACATTTGTATTACCTTAAATATCCCATTCAGCGAGAAGAAACCTCTTCCCGTCTGCCGCACTATATTACGGTAGCCACGACCAGACCGGAAACTATGCTTGGGGACACAGCCGTGGCGGTTAATCCTGAGGACAGAAGATTTTCGGCTTTGATTGGCCGGCTGGCCAGACTGCCTATCCTTGGCCGCCGGATACCTATTATTGCCGACTCCTTTGTTGATCCTGAATTCGGAACGGGGGCCGTGAAGGTCACGCCCGCCCATGACCCCAATGACTTTGAAATCGGGGAAAGACACCAACTTCCCAGGATAAATATCTTAAATCCGAACGGAACCTTAAATAAAGAAGCCGGTCCATATCAGGGAATGGATAGATATGAAGCCCGAACTAAACTCCTGGAAGACCTTGTTGGCGAGGGTCTTCTAAAGAAAACCGAAGAATATCAATATGCGGCCGGTCACTGCTATCGTTGTCGAACGGTGGTGGAGCCATATCTTTCTGAGCAGTGGTTTGTGAGGATGAAAGAACTGGCTGAGCCGGCTATTAAGGCCGTAGAAGAGGGTAAAACCAAATTCATTCCTAGTTCATGGGAACGCACCTATTTTGAATGGATGCACAATATCAAGGACTGGTGCATATCCAGACAGATTTGGTGGGGGCATCGAATTCCGGTCTGGTATTGCGCCGATTGTGGGGCCACCCTGGTTAAACGAGAGACTCCTCTCAGATGCGACTGCGGTAGCAGCGCCGTTAAACAGGATGAAGACGTCCTGGATACCTGGTTCTCATCTGCCCTCTGGCCTTTCTCAACGATGGGCTGGCCGGATAAGACAAAGGATCTGGAAACCTTTTATCCCACCGCGGTTCTTTCTACCGGATTCGACATCATCTTTTTCTGGGTAGCCCGGATGATGATAATGGGGCTGAAGTTTATGGGGGATGTCCCCTTCAGAAAGGTCTACATTCATGCCCTTATTCGGGATGTGGAAGGAAAGAAGATGAGTAAATCAGCGGGAAACGTTATCGATCCCCTGGAGGTAATCGAGGATTATGGGGCTGATGCCTTGAGGTTCACTTTAGCGGCTCTGTCAACTCAAGGCAGAGACATCCTGCTTTCAGAAGATCGAATAAGGGGCTACCGTCACTTTTGTAATAAGGTCTGGAATGCTAACAGGTTCATTCTGATGAACATGGAGGGAGTCAATGAAGCCCGAAAAAAGGAAGCAGACGAATATTCTTCCTTAGAATTGGCCGATCGGTGGATACTCACCCGGTTTAATCAAGTTATTAAAGAAGTCACAGATAATCTAGAAGAATTTAAATTCAATGAGGCCGCCCTGGCCCTTTACAACTTTATCTGGCATGAATTCTGTGATTGGTATTTGGAAGCGGTTAAGATAAGACTGTATGGAGATGACGAGGATAAGCGAGGGGGTGTCCGGAGGCTTCTGCTTCGTCTCTGGGAAGGCAATATGAAATTACTTCATCCTTTTATGCCCTTTATTACTGAAGAAGTTTGCCGGTCATTACCTAATGCGGCTGGTGAGAGCATTATGGTGGCTGCCTGGCCGACCATTGAGGAAAATAAACTGGATGAGGCGGCCGTGAGCCGGATGGAACTGTTGCAGGCAGTAATCTATACTATCAGAAATATTCGGGGAGAGATGCGAATTCCCCCCCAGGTTAAGGCAAGGGTCCTGATTAATACCCCTTCCCCAAATGTGGCCGGGATTATCAAGGAACATAGGGATTACTGTCTTTTTCTGGCTTACCTTTCTTCGATTGAGGTTGGGGTGGATATAAGGAAACCGCCTGCTACGGCTGCCTCAGTAGTCAGAGGGGTGGAAGCTGAGGTCTATATGCCACTCGAAGGGTTGATTGATCTGGAGAAGGAAAAAGCTCGCCTGGCCAAAGAAATAGCCGCCGTAGACAAGGAAATAGACCAGATCAATAGCAAATTAGCTAACGAGAGATTTAAACAGCGAGCCCCCCTTGAGATCGTAGCCAAAGAAGAGGTGAGGTATAAGGAGGCTATGGCAGCAAGCGAGAAGCTCAGACGCAATTTAGCCGCCCTGGAGAGCTGAAATGCTGGCCACCGTCTACACAGTCCACATAGTCCACCGTCCATAGAAAGCCACGCACCGGTATTGACCGTAAACCGTGGACGGTAGACAAAGGAGAGAAAATTATGGCTATTAAAAAGAAACGCCGTATTGGCAATATGTTAGTTAAGGCAGGCATAATCACTGGGGATCAATTAAAACAAGCCCTTGAAAAACAAAGGGAAAGCGGCAAGCGACTGGGTCAGGTCCTGATAAGTTTGGGGTGGGTCAATGAAGAGCAAATTATGGATATTCTAAGCTCCCAATTAGGAATTCCCCGGATTAATCTAATTGAAATCGACCAGCTTGATGCTAATGCGATTAAACTTATTCCTGAATTTATTGTCCGGAGACATACCCTGATTCCTATTAAAAGGACAGACAAGGAATTAATTATTGCGATGGCTGATCCTTTAGACATCCTGGCCATAGATGATATTCGACTTATGATCGGTGACCGGGAGGTGAAACCAGCTATTGCTCCTGAAGCCCAGATTGTCGAGGCCATTGACAAATATTATGGCCGGGTGGCTTTTATTGAGGAGATCTTTAAAGAGGAGGAAACTAAAGAGGCCCGAATTAGTAAATGGGAAGTGGATGAGAGAGAAATGGCTATCCTGGAGGTGGAAGATGATAAATCTCCGATAGCCAATGTAGTCAATCATATCTTGATCGAGGCGATCAAAACAGGCGCCAGCGATATCCACATTGAGCCTTATGAAAGAGACCTGAGGGTCAGATACCGGATTGATGGTGTCCTTCATACGGTGGCTTCTCCGCCGGTGAGGATGGGCAGCGGAATTGCTTCCAGGCTCAAGATTATGTCCCACCTGAATATTGCTGAGAAGCGACTGCCTCAGGATGGACGAGCCAAGGTTAACTTGCGGGACAAAGAAATTGATCTTCGTATCTCTGTTACCCCCACTTCCTTTGGAGAAAAGGTAGTTTTAAGGATATTGGACCCGGCCAGTCTCTGTCTTGACCTGAGCAGATTAGGTTTTGAGCCGGAGATTCTGGATATTTACCAGGAAAAAATCAGGTCTCCCAACGGCATTATCCTTATTACCGGCCCTACTGGCTCCGGCAAGACCACGACCCTTTACTCCACCCTTTCAACCATCAATTCACCCGACAAGAATATAATGACCGCCGAAGACCCGGTCGAATATATCCTGAAAGGAATAAATCAGCAGCAGATTAGGACTGAGATTGGGCTTACCTTTGCTTCAGCCCTCAGGTCTTTCCTTCGGCAGGACCCTGATATTATTTTAGTGGGAGAAATAAGGGATATTGAAACAGCTCAGGTAGCGGTTACTGCCGCCCTGACCGGTCATCTGGTCTTTGCCTCCCTGCATACTAATGATGCCCCCGGGGCCGTTACCAGATTACTCAATATGGGCGTTGAACCCTTTCTTATTTCATCAACCATTGTTATGTCTGTGGCCCAGAGGCTTCTCAGGGTTATCTGCTCTAAATGTAAAGAGAGTTATCAGGTTCCGGCGCATACTCTGGCTGAGTTTGGACTGGACTCAACAGAAGAAAGGCTGACCCTCTATCGAGGAAGCGGCTGCCGATATTGTAATAAAATTGGTCTTAAAGGCCGAGTAGGGATATATGAGCTTATGGTTATGAATGAAAAACTGGAAGAAGCCGTTATTAATCGGGAGCCCCCTCATCGCTTGAAAGAGATCGCGGTGCGGTCCGGAATGAAAACCTTAAAACAGATGGCTATCCAAAAGGTTATGGATGGAATAATCCCTATTGAGGAGATGTTGAGGGTGGCGATATAAATACAGTAGACAGCCCCTAAGTTTTTCCTTGACAAATGAAGTTCTATCAGGTAGACTAAAAATGTAATAGTAAACAAATGACAACCGACAACTGGCAACTGGCAACTGACGATGGATGATATATATTTTATGAAGGAGGCTCTTGAGGAAGCCAGATTAGCCCTGGAAGAAGGGGAAGTCCCGGTGGGAGCAGTGGTCGTTAAAGGGGGCCAAATTATTGCTCGCGGCCACAATAGATGCGAGCAACTGAAGGATCCCACTGCTCACGCGGAGATCTTGGCTATTCGGGAGGCAAGTCGGATCCTCAACAATCATAGACTGATAAACACCAGCCTTTATGTTACGCTGGAGCCGTGCCCTATGTGTGCGGGGGCGATTGTTTGGGCCAGGATTAAAGAGTTGGTCTATGGTGCCTTTGACCTAAAAGCTGGAGCTTGTGGATCAATTATTAATCTGGTTCAGCACCCGGTTTTGAATCATCGGGTTAAGATAAAAGAGGGGATACTAACTAAGGAATGTGCCTGTTTTCTAAGTAATTTTTTTAGGGAGAAAAGGGGCAGCCAGGAGGTTAATTTTAATGATTAATTTTAAAAGGGTTCTAATTTTAATAGCCGTTCTTCTGATAGCCGGTCTTAGCCTGGGAGATTTCCACTCGACCGGTGTAGCTAAAGATAATATCTATGAAAGTATAAAAATCTTCAGCGATGCCTTGAATATAGTCCAGCAACACTATTATGTGGAGGAGGATAAATTGGAGGCGAAGGAGCTTATTTATGGCGCGATTAAGGGCATGCTCTCTACCCTGGATGATCCGCACACCAGATTTATGACGCCTGAGGTGCATAAAGAAATGAAGGTTGAGACAGAAGGGAGCTTTGGCGGTTTGGGGATTGTAATAGGGATTAAAGATGACCGGTTAACGGTTATTTCACCTATTGAAGGCACACCCGCCTACGAGGCTGGGGTAAAGGCAGGGGATTGGATTGTGGAGATCGAAGGCCAATCAACTAAAGACATTGACCTGAACGAGGCAGTGCAGAAATTAAGAGGTCCCAAGGGAACCAAGGTGACTATTGCGGTCAAACGAAGGGGAATAGAGGAGACCCTTTCTTTCACCATTACCAGGGATATTATCGAAATAAAAAGTGTAAAATCGGATATAATTGAGGGTAAAATAGGCTATATCAGGATTACCACCTTTAGTCAGCATACGGAGAAGGAGCTTTCTGATGCCCTTAAAGAGGTAATAGATGTAGGAAAAGCCGAGAGTTTTATCCTGGATTTGCGAAATAATCCCGGTGGTCTCCTGAATGCCGCCGTAGATGTATCGGATAAATTCCTTGATGCCGGGATCATTGTTTCCACCAGGGGCCGGGATGTAAGACAAAATCAAGAATATCCGGCCAGGGTTGGCAATAGCTATCTGACTCAACCGATGGTGGTCTTGATTAATCACGGGAGTGCCTCTGCCTCTGAAATTGTTACCGGAGCCATAAAGGATAATAAACGGGGGGTAGTGGTAGGCGAAAAAAGCTTTGGCAAGGGATCGGTTCAAACCGTGCTTCCCCTGTCGGATGGTTCAGCCATAGCTATTACGACCGCCAAATATTATACCCCGGGCGGCTCTTCTATCCATGGTAAAGGAATAGAGCCGGATATTGAGGTTGAATCAGTGGAGTGGGAGGAAGAAGATCAGAAATCAATGCAAAAGTTGAGGGAAGGTAAGTTTGTAGAAAACTTTACCCTCGAGCATAATCCTTATACGGAAGAACAGTTTTCCCAATTTATGAAAGAACTTTCAGCCAATGGAGTTACTCTGAAAGAAAAGTGGATCCGCAAGCTAACCGACAAGGAACTTAGAAGGCTGAGTGGGAAGCAGGATCCCATATACGATCTGGAGACGGATCCGCAACTTAAAAACGCGGTTGATCTTCTGGTTGCTTCCCAGATATTTGAGGGCAGAACGGTTATCCAGGGTAAAGAAGTTAAAAGGTAAGGTAACTTACCTCATTTACTCCTTCACCAGAGGGCAGAGATGCCTTCGGCCATTTCTTCCGTCTCTTTAATTCTCTCTTTTATCTTTTTCCTGGCTTGGTTGGAGAGGGTTGTTTTTTTACACGCCGGACAATGATAAACCGTAACTTTATGAATAATAGCTAAATAATCACACAGCTCCATATCGACAGAGCCTTTTTCCAGGGGGTTCTTTTTACAGATAGGGCAGACAAGGTTCGATTTCTCCCATTTGAAAGGGATTACCTTCTCTGTAGCCAGAAGTTCAGAAAGCTCGATTTCATCCTCAAAGAGGACCTCTTTAGCCTCATTTCTAACCCCTGGAGTTCTCAAAGCTGTGCCTCCTTTCCTCTGTGTTCTAATTATTGTAACCGTTCATCACATGATGCTGGATGCTCGATGCTGGTAAAGGATTCAGTCTCCAGTTTCCAGTATCGAGTCTCCAATATCGAGCATCGAGTATCGAGGATCGAGCATCCAGTATCGAGGTTGTGTCTTAGTGGCTGAACACTTACTAATTATTTAATCACCTCTAACCGTTCTTTAGCCTCTTCAGCCCATTCAGAAGTCGGATATAAGCTTAAGACCCTTTGATAAGACTCTTCTGCCAGAGCAAGTTTCTTTAGCTGCTCCAGGCAGCCTCCCTTAGCCAACTGAGCCAGGGGGGCAACACCATGTTGTGGGTACTTAGAAAGAATAGTTTCGTAAACCTTGATGGCCACGCCGTAGTCATTCCGGGCCTCGTATATCCCGGCCAGATTCAGTAACACAAAGGGAGTTAACGGGTGACGGCTGTATTTGTCCACAAAAACCTTAAAGGTATTCTCAGCTTCCTGATACTCCTTCAGCTTATACTGGCAATCTCCTTTATAGAAAAGGGCCAGCCTGGCCGCTTTACTCCAGGGATAATGCTCTAAGACGGTCTGAAAGGCCTCTTTGGCCTTGTGATATTCCTCATCCCCCTTAGCTTCTTTATAGATGTCTTCAGCTTCACTAAGGTTATCTAAGGCCTTTTGTTGTACTGAAGAAACATAAGCCCAAAGGGCCAGGACAATAGCCGCGAAAGCGACTATTCCGGCCACAACTCCCCTTATCCGGCGGGGATGGGCGGTGACATACTTTAGGACCCTTTGAGCCAAACCCGCTAATTTATCCTCCTTCATTTCTTTTCGAGTTAAACGTTTTTTAGCCATTACAACCTCCCCTTATTTTAATTGGTATGGTCAAGACTTTCTTGGCGGCCTACTTATAGGCGTTGAACGGCAGATAGAGTAAGCCCTTCCGAAAGGGGCCAGACGTGATCCGTACCGGTCAACAGAATCGGTTTACCTGCCTATCCGGGAGATAGCTGCCCCCAGAGCAACCCCCATAACCATAGAAAAGAATATAATCAGAGCCCTTGATATCTCAGTTGTCCAGAAAAGGAAATGGATCTCATCTACTCCCGCATTCTGGATAGCAAAAAGGATAATCAAGAGGACTAGGATAAGGATGGCGATCATCTTTAATGACAATCTGTTATCCCTCGCTTTCTATTAGTAATTTGGTATCTACTCAAAATCAAGTTAAAAAAGTAAGCTCATTACAGATTATAGTGCTATGGGTTAAGTTTCATCTCCTTTTGTACCGACAGCGTCGGCATAAGAGCTTCCCCTCCCTTGATGCTTATCCTTACTTCTCCCATCCTTTTACCCAATTTGTGGGTAAGGATAAGCCCCTCAAGGGAGAGGGAATTTTGCTTTGTCTCCCAACTAACTGCTTAACTTAGTCTTGAGTAGTTACGTAGTTTGGCCGCCTCATATCTGGTAGTCTGGTAAACCCTATCGGTAGAAACGTCTTTTGAATTTGTCTACCTCACCTGGATCTAGGTAGCGATATTGTCCCGGTTTTTTAAGTCCACGAAGGTCCCACGGACCAAATTTGATACGTTTAAGTCGAATGACAGGATGTCCTATTGCCTCCCCCATTCGTCGTATCTGCCGGTTTCTTCCTTCGTGGATAGTCATTTCGAGAAGAGTGGATGATTCTCCCCTCTCTTTAACGGCTATCTCACAAGGGGCTGTCCACCCATCCTCTAACTTTACGCCGGTCTTCAGCCAACGGATAGCCTTTGAATCCAATCGACCTGAGAAAACAGCTAAATAAGTCTTCCTGATCCTCAACTTAGGGTGGGTAAGATAATAAGTTAATTCTCCGTCATTGGTAAGTAGGAGCAGTCCTGAACTGTCAAAGTCTAATCTGCCTACCGGATAGATCCTTTTCTTCAGTCGGCCAACCAGGTCCAGGATGGTCGGCCTTCCTAATGGATCACGGGTGGTCGTGACGTAACCTCTGGGCTTGTGGAGAAGGATGTAGACCCTGGCCTCCGGTTTAATCAATTTCCCTTCAACCCTGATTACATCCTGCTTAAGATCTACCTTAAAGCCCGGAGAACTGACGATATTTTCATTAACCGTTACCTTCCCCTGAAGGATTAACTCTTCTGCCTTTCGGCGGGAGGTAACTCCAGCACCAGCCAAAACCTTCTGGAGGCGTTCCATAAGTCTTGAGTTTCGAGTTTTAAGGACCTATCCCAAAACCGATCCGAGCCCCGCGGCCGTTAGGGAGCCACTCCTGACCCGCTCTATCCATCGGCAGTGGTCCTATATCGGCTTTCATAGCGCCGAGGTTTTGGGATAGGCCCTAAGTAAGCCAGTTGCCCCCGCCCAATATACCTCAGTTACTCTCAGACTAACTCAACTCCAAGCCTTCTACAGAGCTCAACCATCTCTCTACCCTTCTGAAGCGTAATAAGTATCTTTGAAGGGCTGGGAAGATTTAATTTCTCTTTCACTAATTCTGCCTTATCGTTAAATCGGACCACATCCTCGGGTTCAGCATAAGATTTCACCTCAAAGATAATCGACTCTGAATTATGGGCATAGATATCTATCTCATAGTCCCTCCCTACTGGTCCAATCTTGCCTTCATCATCCAAAAACTTTTTTCGCATAATAATATTCTCTGGCCTTATATCCCTTCTATTTAAGGCAACCCTTAAGGTTCCGGCTATTACATCCTCTAAGTTTCTACCGGCTCTCCCCTGAAGGCCGCCGACCACCCTGGCTACCCAATCTTTCTGGTCCTCAAATCGCTTGTCCATGGCATCAAATCGCTTGTCCATGGCAGCAAATCGCTCTGCCGTCTCTTTTCTGAAAGCCTGAAGCTCCTTAATCTGAAGATCAAATCTTCTATCAGATTCTTCAAACCTTCGGTTGGTCTCTTCCCTGCTCTCTTCAAACCTTCGGTTGGTCTCTTCCCTGCTTTTCTGAATCTCCTCTAATATCTGCTTTAGCTCACCCCTGGTCGCAAATGCCTCACTCAGGATAATAGAGACCTCATGTCGAAATCGATCGTCTCTTTTCAAGAGCCTCGGCAATATCTTTAGGATGTGTTCCTCTTCTTTTATTAACGAAATAGCCATATTGTCTCCTTTCGGCCTGGCAGGACAAAAGCAATTCGTAACTTACTCAGGTAGATAGGCTGAGTAGTGGTCTGCCTGGGTCTCTATGATACCACATAATTTTCTTGGAATCAACAAGAAAATGTTGACTTTGATCACATATTCGTGTAAACTAATAACAGTAACTACTCAGGTAGATAGACTGAAAGTAGAAGGCTTTTAGGGACACGGCGTGACAAGGCACTAGTTACTCATAACCATTCAGAGTGGGGGCGTAGTTCAGTTGGGAGAACGCATTCCTCGCACGGATGAGGTCGCCGGTTCGAATCCGGTCGCCTCCACCAGATTAATAATTAGTAACTATTCAGCCACAAAGTCACTAAGCCACAAAGAGAATAATAGAATAGCCCACGGATGACACAGATTTTGGCGGATTCTCACGGATTTTTTCTAAGAAATTTTTATCCGTGTCAATCCGTTTCATCCGTGTAATCCGTGTGCTATTATTGGTAATCTTTGTGTCTTTAGTGGCTGAGTAGTTACAATTGATAATGAATACGAACCAGAAAAAAAAGACTCTTCACGACTTTTTAAAAAGCAGGGTTTGGCAGCGGACGATTATTAATATCCTTGACGAGAAAATTGGCTGTTCCAACTATAGGGTCATCGACAATAAAGGGGAAATTGCTCTGAAAAAAGAGGCAGAGAATGCGTATTGTCAAGCGGTCAAGACCCAATCGGGGAGAGAAATTCAATGCCGGTCGTCAATTTCGGAAATTATGGCTAAAGCCGAAGAAACTAAGGCCGCGGTAGTTGAGCCTTGTATCGCTTTGTTATTAGGCTTTGCCATTCCCCTTTTGATGGAAAATGAATTAATAGGTCTCATCCACGGCTGCCAGATGGTAGATCCTGACTTAGATCCAGCCGTATATCAAGGACTTGTCCAGGAGTCGGATATGGACGAAGATGGATTCCCTATCTTACTGGAGAGAATCCCAGCCATTTCCGCCTCCAGGCTAAAGAAAGATGTCGAATTGATCCACCTTTTGTCTCAAGCCTTTATAAATCTTATCACTAACAGTCAACGTTCCCTCAAAACCGGCTTTACCCCTAAAATCATTCCTGAATTTTACCGTATCTTTAAATTGAACGAAGACCTTATCTTTGAATTGGAGACAGAACAACTTTATTCGCTCTTAGTTGACCTCATATCTAAATCGATGAATGCAGAAATCTGTTCCCTGATGTTGTGCCAGCCTGAAAGCCAGGAAATAACCATTAAGGCGGCCGTAGGCCTCTCGGAGTTAGCTGTCAAACGCACCAGGCTGAAGGTAGGCGAAGGCATGGTTGGTTACGTAACTAAGGAAGGCAAGCCGTTATTGATAAAAGACGTGGGCAAGGTCAGGCGGTTCAGGATAAAACATAAACCCGACCGTTACTACACCAAATCTCTAATCATTTGCCCTCTTAAAGTAGGCCATAAGTCTATTGGTGTGGTCAATGTCAACAATGAAGCTACCAGGAGGAGTTTTAATGAAGATGATGTCAGGCTCCTTTCCATTCTCTGTAATTATGCCGCTTCGGCGATTGATGCCTCCCTTATTGCCCACCGGAAAAAGAAGTCAGCCGCCGAAAGAGAAGAAATAGAGATGGCTAAAATTAAGGAGCTACAACAAGAGGTTGAACAAGAACATGTTAAGATAGAGGAGCAGAAGAGGGAGTTGGCTGATCTCAGAACTAACTCGGAGAAACTGCTCACCTTGAGTAAATTATTTGATGAGGTGAAGGATAGTGATGAACTAAAGACTTATCTTGAGACTTTAACTCCATTTGTCCCTGCCGGAAAAGAGGAGGCCATTACTGCTAAGCTGGACACAGATTCGGCCAGGCTGGAAACAGAAGGCCGGGACCTCCATCGGCTTGCCTCCCTCAAGCGAGAGATTGACTTCAGGGAGAAATTATATGAGGCGGCCATAGAGAGAGAAGATCAAAAGACTCAAGAAATTCAGGCCGAAAAATTAGAAAAATTAAGGACTGAGGCCCAAAAGATTGAAGAATTACGGGCCAAAGCTGAGGAGTTTAATCTCCTTTACGACGTAGCCCGGGCCATTTCTTCTATTCAGGAGCCCAAGGAGATTCTAAGGTGGGTCCTGGAACGGATTCAATCCTTTTTTCGTTCTCATGCGGGGGCTTTCTTTCTCTTGGAAGGGAAAACCCTCCAGGGGGAGATAAGGCCAACCTGCCCCCTGGATGATGATTGTTTAGAGAAATTAAGGAAAAAGCTGAGCCAGGACTGGCTGGAGGCTAATCCGTCCGATAGAAAGTTGAGGCATCCCAGGAAGTCAATTGTTTCTGTGGAAAAGGGTGCATATGAAGTAATCGCCAGTCAAGTTAAGGAAGAATTGGCTTCTTTTATAACTGTCCCTTTG
The DNA here is from genome assembly GCA_040753085.1 of bacterium. Classification (NCBI taxonomy): domain Bacteria; species bacterium. Next base: position 21,846 of record JBFMHI010000021.1, read on the forward strand.
AAGACAAATCACAAGGCCATTGGGCTTATAAATATCAGCAGTTTGACCCCCCATGCCTTTACTCCTCTGGACAAACGGATATTTGTCATTGTGGCCAATCAGGTCTCATTGGCCATTGAGAGGGCGCAGTTCTTTTTGGAAATAAAGGAAGCGGCTGAGCAGGACGAGTTGACCCATGTCTACAACTATCGTTACCTTAAACGATTTCTTAACCGGGAGTTCGCCCGGGCTGAACGATACAAAGAGCCTTTGTCCGTGATAATGTTAGATAGCGATGGCCTCAAAAAAATTAATGACCAATATGGGCATGATCAAGGCAATAGGGTGATCAAGCATATTGCCAAACTGGTGCAGCACAAGGTAAGGGAGACAGATTGTATGGCCCGATTCGGCGGAGATGAATTCGGGATTGTCCTGCCGGCCACAGAAAAAAAGGGGGCAATTACCCTGGCGGAACGAATTAAGGAGTCCATCAGCCAGCATCCTATTAAGATCAAGGGACAAAAATGTCATCTCACCATCAGCCTGGGGGTGTCTGCCTATCCTGATTCAAAGATAAAATCAGAGATGGAATTGCTTAAACAGGCCGATGAAGCCCTCTACCGGGCCAAACAGGCGGGGGGGGATAAGGTCGGCAGTTAAGACTTAAGAAAATCAGCCACTAAGGCACAAAGATTACCAATAATAGCACACGGATTACACGGATGAGAACGGATTGACACGGATAAAAATTTATCGACCTGTGAAATAGGTTTATACAAATATCCCCCAATTAGGGTAAGAAAGAGAATAAACAGACCTTCGTGGCTTTGTGGCTAAGTAGTGTCCTTCGTGTTCTTCGTGGTTTTTAAAAGATGTGAGTAAGGTTAAGCTAACCATACAGGTCGAAAACTTTTGAGAGTCCGATCCGAAATTCAGAGAGGTGATGCATGAATCTAAATAACTTCGCTATTCAAAGTCTTCAATTCGCCATCCGCCATCTGCGATTCGCGATTCGCGATTCGCAATTCGCCATCCTAATATTTTGGCTACTCATCATGCCTTTCGGTTGTGGTCAAGTATTCCCGGAGAAAAATATCCTTAAGATGCGGCTTTCGGCTGATCCTACTACATTGGATCCGGCCCTGGCGGTTGATGTGGCCTCGGGGATGGTCACGGCCAAGATATTTAACGGTCTGGTGAGATACAACGGGCAGATGGAGATAGTGCCTGATTTGGCCAAAGACTGGCAGATTTCGGATGATGGCCGCTGCTACACCTTCCATCTTAGAGAGGGCGTAAAATTTAGCAATGGTCAGCTTCTGACGGTAGAAGATGTAAAATACTCCTTTGAACGTGTCCTTGATCCTAAGACCAGATCGCCCCGCACCTGGGTCCTGGACCGAATCAGGGGAGCCAAGGCGGTTATTGAAGGCAAGGAGTTTGAGGTGGCCGGCCTTACGATCGTGGATACAGCGGCTATCAGAATTGAGCTGGCCGCCCCCTTTGCTCCTTTCCTTGGCCTCTTGACCATGCCGGCCGGCTATATTGTCCCTAAAACAGAAGTGGAGCGATGGGGAGAAGACTTCTCCGCCCATGTAGTGGGAACAGGCCCCTTCAAACTTACTGAATGGCGTCCTGACGAAGGAATTTTACTTACGGCCAATCCTGACTACTTTGGAGACCCCCCTAAGATCGCTGGGATTAAATATAAGATCATCCCCGAAGATATGACGGCTTTAGCCGAGTTCGAGACTGAACGGCTTGATGTTCTGGGACTTCCCTCCGTGGAGCAAGAACGATTCCTTAACGATCCTGAATGGAAGCCTTATATCCTCTACCAGGTAGGCCTCAATGTTTATTATTTGGGACTAAATTGCCAGTCCCTGCCTCTGGACAGGGTTAAAGTCCGTCAGGCCTTGAATTATGCCATTAATAAAGAAGCTATCCTGAAAACCATCCTGAAGGGGGAAGGCATGGTCTCGCATGGGCCTATCCCCCCAGGTCTGCCTGGCTCCAATAAAAAAGTTGAGCCATATCCTTACGATCCTGACCGAGCCAGGGAACTATTAGCTGAAGCAGGGCTGCCGGCTGGTTTTTCAATGAAGATTTATCAGACCTCGAATAAGGAGGTTCTCAACATTACGGAGGTTCTTCAGGCTCAACTGAAGCAGGTGGGTATCACTACCGAGATTGTCCAACTGGAATGGAGCGCCTACAAGGAAGCCGTTACGCAGGGGAAAGTGGATGCCTTCTATTTAGCCTGGGTAGCTGATTATCCTGATGCTGAAAACTTCCTCTTTCCTCTCTTTCATTCAGCCAACTGGGGTTCCGGGGGGAATAGGGCCAGATATAAGAATAAGGCCGTTGACTTACTTATCGAAGAAGCCCAGCAAACACTAAATACTAAACACCGCCTCGAGATTTATGAGCAACTGGAAGCTATGATCTGGGCGGAGGCCCCCTGGGTCTTCCTCTGGCATAAGGCCGAATATGTGGTGCATCAACCCTGGGTCAAGGAATACAGACTTTACCCCATATATAATGCTGATAAAGGAACAGAAGTGAGACTCGATGCTTGATACTCGATGCTCGATGCTCGATCCTCGATGCTCGATGCTCGATACTCGATGCTCGATCCTCGATGCTCGATGCTCGATGCTCGATGCTCGATGCTCGATGCTCGATGCTTGATGCTTGATGCTCGATGCTCGATGCTCGATGCTCGATACTTGAGGCTCGATACTTGAGGCTCGATACTGGATTCTTTACCAGCCATCGAGCATCCCTCGTGGCCTATTCAGTAGGCCACCAAGCGCCTTCATCTGCCTCCTGATATTTATTTCGACCTGTACGGTTAGAAATTACAAGCAACTCTCCTCAAACCTGAAAGGTTTGAATTTTACATAACCACAGGTGAAACCTGCGGAAACGAAACATCTACCACAGCTCAACCCTGAAAGGGTTGAATTCTATGTGATGGATAATATTCGACCCTTTCAGGGTCGAGCGTTGCGATTTGTTTCCATAGATTGCATCTACGGCTATTTAAAATTCGACGCTTTCAGCGTCAGTAGTCTACAACCTTAACCGTACAGGTCGATTTATTTCTTGACAAACCCGTCCACCTTAAGTTATACTGTAACCGTTCATCACATGATGCTGGATGCTTGCAGGTATTAAATGTAGAAGGATTTGAAAAAAGAGTTCTATATAATGCCGCTAAGGCATATTCATCTCAACTGAAAAAATCTGAGTCATTTACAACGCTTGAGCCTATTATTGCCCTGACTATTACCGACTTTACGATGTTTGGAGAGGTAGATAATATCATTACCTACTTCAAGCTAATAGAAAAAGAGACATTAATAAAATATAATGATGAGATAGAACTAATCTTTATTGAGCTTCCAAAGTTTACCAAAAATGAAGAGGAACTGGATTCAATAACAGACAAATGGATCTATTTTATAAAAAACGCGGGGAGACTTGAATACACCCCCAGGACATTAGTCGAAGAGGTCGAGATAAAAAAGGCCTTTGAAATAGCCAATACTGCCGGGATGAGTGAAGAAGAGCTGGAAGCACAGTTTAAAAGGCACGATTTTATCTACCTCCAAAAGAATTCCATCGAGTTTGCCTTAAAACAAGGCTTAAAACAAGGCATAGAACAAGGCATAGAACAAGGCATAGAACGAGGCATAAAACGAGGCATACAGCAAGGACTGGAAAAAGGCAAAAATGAAAAGGCAATAGAGATCGCGAAAACTCTCCTCAGTTTGGGAGATGACATTGAGAAAATATCAAAAGCTACTGGTTTACCAATAGGCGAAGTTAAAAATCTTGCAAAAACTTAGCTCCGCCTTCTCCTACTCATCCACCCCTCCGCACCTTTGCTCACTTGCCCCTCTTGCTCCCCCACTTCCCGGCTCACTTCACTACGACCAGCCCCTTTCGGAATGGCTCACTCTACCCGCTGTTCAACGTAAGTAGGTCACCAAGCGAGCCTCGAGTATCCTTAAAAACCGCTGAAGCGGTTACCAAGAACCGTAACCGCTTCAGTGGTTTTAAAAATGAAAGATTCTAACCGGACAGGTCAATAAATTTGAGACGATTGTCCTCATCCAGCATCCAGCCTCGAGCAATCGAGCATCGAGCATCCAGCATCGAGTATCGAGCCTCGAGTATCGAGCATCGAGCATCGAGCAATCGAGCATCGAGCATCCAGCATCGAGTATCGAGCCTCGAGCATCGAGCATCGAGCATCGAGCATCGAGCATCGAGCATCGAGCATCGAGCATCGAGCATCGAGTTATATCCCTACTAAAAGTCCCAGCGTGACCACGGAAAATAAGATATAAAAGGGAAGGTGGGCTTCATCCAACTTATTTTCCAGTTCCATAATAACTTCTTTCAACTCTGTATTTTCGCTTTCTATCAGGGACAGCTCTTCCTGACAAGCGGTTATCTTGGCTTCCAGGTCGCCTATTTCCGCTTCAAGACGAGCCGCCTCACCCTTTAACCTCACGTTCCTTTTTTCTGTCTCTACGGTTTGCTCTTCTAATCCCTCTACCTGGACATTAAGACGTTTAACCTCATTTTCACAGGCCTGCTTTTCTTCAGCCAGTTGGGCATTCTCCGCCCTAAGTTCAGTGCAATCTTCAACACCCACCTCAGGAACAGCTATTTCTTCTTTGGCTAAAGCCTCTTTAGCTGCTTCCAACTCAGCTATCTGGGCCTTATACTTGGCAATCAATTCTTGCAGTTCATCGGCCTTCTCTTCCCCTTCCACCAGCCTCTCTTCCAGCTTAGTCTTTACTTTCTCGGCCACTTCTACAGGTATCTTAATCTCCTGACCCACATAAAGCATATGCGGATTTTTGAGGTCAGGATTGACTGCCTGAATCTTGGGCCATAGGCTGCCATCCCCCAGATATTCCTGGGCATACTTCCAGAGGGTATCCCCTGACTTAACCATAACCGTCTTTAAGGCGGCTTGAGCCGATCCCACCATAAAAACCAAAACTGCCAGACAAACTAAAGACCCTGCTACCCACCTTGCCCTTTTTCCCATTTAAGATTCCTCCCTTTCTCATTTCGGATTTCAGATAGTGGATTTCGGCTTGTAACTACTCAGCCACAATTTTACCTTCCACCTTCCTCTACCCGCCTTTATTTTCGTTACCAAATCTCCGGCTTGGTAACGCTAATGTATTCGTAATCGTTCACCACAGAGACACGGAGAATGATTTTAGAAAAAAGCACTTAATACCTGTTTTGTAAGACGGAATTAAGAGACTTGTCCTTTAGATTTTTCTCAGTATCTCTCTGTCTCCGTGGTGAGGTGATCCGAAATCCTTAAAATCTGACGGTTAATGAAACCCGATGCCCATCATCGCTCACGTCATTATCAACATTATCGTAAGAATAATCCAGTCCCACCTCAAAGGTAGGCGATAGGACTAAATTATAGCCTATGCCCGCGGCAAATTCAGTATTAGTCTTTTCATCCACTCTATTTAACGAGACCCCGGCCCTCAAGGCCAGATCAGCCAAAATCTTATATTCTGTCCCCATATCCAGCCTGGTAATATCTTCATCAAAATTCCGCACAAAACTGGCCGCCATCAAAAGATCCTCCTTTTTTAGGGGCCGATAGGCCAGACCGGCCTTCAGTTTCATGGGCACTTTCTCCTTCCAACCACTATCCCACTCTAATTTACTGATACCCAGATCAGCCAGCACCACTCCCAAAGAAAATCTCTCTATCGGGTTGGCCAGCACGCCCACATCCCAGCCTATTCCGTCGGCTGACTTCTCCTCTCCGTCTACATCGTCCATCTTTTCAGCCAGGAACTTGCCGCTGATTCCCACAGACAATTTTGGGCCCAGATTTCGACCGTAGGATAAGATAAACATATTATTGCCTATATCTCCAATGGCTATCGGATCTTTACTTTCACCACGACGCACGTCATAATCCTTAATTCCCGAATTAACCCAACTCACCCCCACCGCGCCTTGACCTAAGGGATGGGCATAATTCATAAAATTAAACTGCTGATCAAGCCCCAGGTCAGAATACATACCGGTAAACTCACGCGAAGAAAGCTGGGCCAACCCCGCCGGATTCCAGTAAGCGGCCGTGGCATCATCCGCTACGGCGATAAAAGCATCACTCATTCCCGTGGCCCTGGCGCCGACCCCATATTTCAGAAAAGTCGCCGCTCTCACTCCATCGGCCGCCACCCTCCCCAATGAAGCCACTACCATCCCACTTACCAGAATTACTACCAAACTTAGTTTTTTTAACATCTTTCTTCCTCCTTATATTTTTTAATAGTAACTATTCAGCCACGGATTTACACGGATGAAACACCGATTTTTTTAATACTATACTTTCGCACTTTTTGTCATTCCTGCGCAAGCAGGAATCCAGAAGCCTTGATATTACTGGATTCCCGCTTTCGCGGGAATGACGAGAGGTTATTACAAAGTATTTGTATTTCAAGTAGTTA
>JBFMHI010000022.1 GCA_040753085.1 bacterium
AGCCTATCCCAAAACCTCTCCAGTGTGACCAGAAGCCGAGTTTCTTCAAGAAACCAGGTTTCTATCGCGGAGGTTTTGGGATAGGCCATTAGTCGCAAGCTTTCACAGCAAGGTGAACCGTCCCAACAAACCTTTAATAAAGCACAAGACTTTCACAAAACACAACCTATCCATCGCGGTCAGGAAGGATGAAGTCCACTAAGAACAGTCTTTATATAAAGTGCCCTATTTTTTAAGGCATTGAGTGTGGCTCTGGTGGCAGGCATTTTTGGTGTAGAAGAATCCTCGCAGTCATTGCACCCCAGATAGGTGGTTCAATCCCTGAAAGTGAAAGGCTTAAATCACCATATACCTTAAGGTTGATGATGATAGGGAATTTTCTTCAGCCTTCAGTCTTCAGCCTTAGGCGCCTGTCTTTCTTCGGGAATCAGTTTTTCGCTTTCCTTATACCTCTCTGGTTCAATATACTCGTATTCGACCTCTCGCCTTCCTTCCTTTGGTTTAATATACTTGTATTCAACCTCCCATCTATCTATAATCGGTTCTGGCTCTCTCTTTATCTCCGGCTCTGGCGCTGCTTCTGGTTTTGGTTTCGGCGCTACTATCTTTGGCTCTATTATCTCTCTCTTTGGCTTTGGCTTTCTTTCCTCCCTTTTGGGCTTAGATACTTCAGGCTTGACTTTTGGTAGTTCAGGCTCGATTTTTTCGGCCTTTTTAGGTTTAGCTCTCAGATCAAGGCCAAAGGAGACCTTATGAACCCCGTCTAATTTATCGCCTGCCGAATAGGCATAGTCTAAGCCATAATTCTTTATTCTAAATCCTAAGCCGACAGAGAGGCCGGAGAGGGATTCAATCTCGGTGCTTTCTCCCTTAAGATTATACCCCGCCCTTAAGGCCAGGCTGGGGATGGCCCAATATTCTAAGCCGAGATTAAAACCAGCTCGCTGGCCCTTTATCTTATGCATATCGGCGGCCATAATAAGTCGATGGGCCAATAAGGAGTAAGAGCCTCCCAATTTAATAGTAAGGGGTAGAGAAAAGTCTTCCTCGACTAAACTCGCTTTAGGCCCCAGATTCTGAATAACCAGCCCAAGTTTGATGGGGTGTCTCGGTAAGTGGTATACTCCCCCTGCATCCAGGGCAAAATGCTTCTCACTTTTATTATCTATTCCCTCATGGATTAGCTTAAGCCCTGCTCCGAGCGAAAGTCCGGGGAATATCTTACGGGCATAAGATAAAATAATAGCCCCATCAAAGGCCCCAAAGCTTCCCTCTGAAGACCCATCCTCGGCCCATTTTTCCATATCCCCTGAAGAAAGTCCGATAAGGCCAAGCCCAAGACCGGCCTTATCTCCCAAGGGTTGAACATAGCCCAGATAGGTCGCGGATATATCTTCCAGCCACAAGGTGTGGGCAAAGCCTAAGCTTCTTCCGGTAATTTGACTGATCCCAGCCGGATTCCAGTAAGGGGCGGTGGGGTCATCGGCTACAGAGACAAAGGCCCCGCCCATACCAGAAGCCCTTCCTCCCTGGCCTATATTAAGGAAGGCCGAGGCCGTGGTCCCGGCCGACCTGTCCGTGCCGGCCGCTCCAGGCACACAGAGGCAAAGGAGCCATATTAGACTGATCGTGGTTACTTTCTTTATCATTTTTCCCATTCCTTCTTAAGACTCGATGCTGGATGCTCGATGCTGGATACTCGATGCTCGATGCTCGATGCTGGATACTCGATGCTGGATACTCGATGCTGGATACTCGATGCTCGATGCTCGATACTGGACACTGGATCCTTTACGAGCATCGAGCATCCAGCATCGAGCATCAAGCTAAGATTCTTGTCCTCGGTCATCTAATTAGCTCCGCTTATCTAATCACTGCTATCTTCCCGCGTTGTGAGCCTTTCTCTGACTCCACCAGATAGATATATATGCCGTAAGACATTTCAGCTCCGTCCTCATTTTTAATATTCCAGACAGCCTCTTGCCCGATTATCTCTGTGCCCTCTTCATCGAGGGTCCGGACCAGTTCTCCGCTTACATCAAAGATATATACCTTCAGATTAGAATCAATCGGCAGATTGGTTATCCATACCTTATTCCCTTGGCAAGGGTTGGGGTAGGGATAAGCTTCGCTGGTTATTGTCTCTATGGTGGTAAAGGACCACGGATTGGGAACAAGAGGATCGCCCAGCAGATTGCCCTCGGTATCCTGCCCGCCGGTGATCTCAAATCTGTAGACAGTTGATGCCTCGAAGGGATTACGGTGGTGGAAAGTGGCTTCGGTATCGGCCTCGTTCCATGTGACGGTCCAGCCGTAGGGCCAGGTATCGGCCCAGGTCACCGCCGCCGTATCCATTGGCTTGGAGAAGATAACCACCACCGGTTCATTAAGGACCACCGCCGTCTCTCCATTGGCCGGAGAAGTGGAAACAATCCGAGGTGGCTGGGATAGACTCAAGGTGGTAAAGAACCACGGATTGGGAACAAGGGGGGTGTCCAGTGGATTGCCCTCGGTATCCTGCCCGCCGGTGATCTCAAATCCGTAGACAGTTGATGCCTCGAAGGGATTACGGTGGTGGAAGGTGGCCGCTGTATTAGTCTCGTTCCAGCTTGCGGTCCAACCGCCTGGTAAGGTGTCAGCATAGGTTACACTGGCTGGATTCATTGGCTTAGAGAAGACAACAACTACAGGTTCATTAAGGGCCACCGCCGTCTCTCCATTGGCCGGAGAAGTGGAAACAATCCGAGGTGGCTGGGGTAGACTCAAGGTGGTAAAGAACCACGGATTGGGAACAAGAGAAGTGCTCAGCGGATTCCCCTTTATATCCTGGCCGGCGGTAATCTCAAATCCGTAAGTGGTGGATTCCAGGAAGAGATTGCTGTGGTAGAAAACAGCTTGGGTATTAGCCTCGTTCCAACTGACGGTCCAACCGCCTGGTAAGGTGTCAGCATAGGTTACACTGGCTGGATTCATTGGTTTAGAGAAGACAATAACCACAGGTTCATTAAGGACCACCGCCGTCTCTCCATTGGCCGGAGAAGTAGAAGCAATCCGAGGTGGCTGTAGACTTCGGGTGGTAAAGGACCACGGGTTGGGAACAAGGGGGGTGTCCAGCGGATTGCCCTCGGTATCCTGCCCGCCGGTGATCTCAAATCCGTAGGCAGTTGATGCCTCGAAGGGATTACGGTGGTGGAAGGTGGCCGCTGTATTGGCCTCGTTCCAGGTGACGGTCCAGCCGTAGGGTAAGGTATCGGCCCAGGTTACCGTAGCCGTATCCATTGGCTTAGAGAAGACCACAACGACAGGTTGATTAAGGGGCACTTCAGTCTCTCCATCGGCCGGCGAAGTGAAAACAATCCGAGGTGGCGGGGGTAGACTCAAGGTGGTAAAGGACCACGGATTGGGAACAAGGGGGGTGTCCAGCGGATTGCCCTCGGTATCCTGTCCGCCGGTGATCTCAAATCCGTAGGCAGTTGATGCCTCGAAGGGATTACGGTGGTAGAAGGTGGCCGCTGTATTAGTCTCGTTCCAGCTTGCGGTCCAACCGCCTGGTAAGGTATCGGCCCAGGTTACCGTAGCCGTATCCATTGGCTTAGAGAAGACCACAACGACAGGTTGATTAAGGGGCACTTCAGTCTCTCCATCGGCCGGTGAAGTGGAAACAATCCGAGGTGGCTGGGGTAGACTCAAGGTGGTAAAGGACCACGGGTTGGGAACAAGAGAAGGGCTCAGCGGATTCCCCTTTATATCCTGGCCGGCGGTGATCTCAAATCCGTAAATGGTTGATTCCAGGAAGAGATTGCTGTGGTAGAAGACAGCTTGGGTATTAGCCTCGTTCCAACTGGCGGTCCAACCGCCTGGTAAGGTGTCAGCATAGGTTACACTGGCTGGATTCATCTGTTCTGAAAAAGTAACCACGATGGGTTGATTTAATTCAACTCCAAGCTGGCCGTCTTTGGGACTAACCTCGGTGATCTGTGGAGGAATCCCCAGGGTAGTAAATCCCCATAAGTAAGGGATATTAAATAACTCAAGGCCGAAGGCATCCTGTCCGCCGGTGATCTCAAAGCCGTAAGTAGTCAATTCCTCGAAGAGATTACTGTGGTAGATGGTGGCCTCGGTTTCGGCTTCATTCCATGCTACTGTCCAATGGCCAGGCAAGGTGTCAGTATAAATTAGACTGGTGGTGTTCATAGGTTGGGAGAAAGTGACGATAATCGGTTGATCCAGAGCAACTCCTACGGCGTTACGCTTCGGTCTGACCGCCGTGATAAAGGGGTTAATCCCCGTGGTGGTAAAGCTCCAGGCATAAGGCAGATTAAGCAGTTCGCTACCGGTCAGATCCTTTCCTCCGGTAATCTCGAATTCATAGACAGTCATTTCCTCAAAGGGATTAGAGTGAGAGAAAGTGGTCTGAGTTTCGGCCTCGTTCCAGCTTACGGTCCAACCTCCGGGTGAGATGTCAGTATACGTGACCGAGGCTGTATTCATGGGTTCAGAGAAGGCAACGATCACCGGCTGATCCAGGGAGACCCCAACAGTCTCTTGTTCGGGATTGACTTCGACGATAGTTGGGGGAAGGTCAATCGTGGTAAAATTCCAGGCATAAGGCATATTGGGCAAAGAGCTTCCGAATAAGTCCCTTCCACCGGTAATCTCAAAGCCGTAGGTGGTCGATTGATGGAAGGGATTGGCGTGATGGAAGGTGGCCGCTGTATTAGCCTCGTTCCAACTAGCGGTCCAACCGCCTGGTAAGGTGTCAAGGTAAGTGACCGAGGCGGTATTCATAGGTTCAGAGAAGGTAACGATCACCGGCTGATCCAGGGACACCCCGACCGCGTCTTGTTTTGGGCTCACTTCAATGATAGTTGGGGGAATATCAATCGTGGTAAAATTCCAGGCGTAAGGCAGATGGCGCAGTGAGTTGCCGGCCTGGTCTGTTCCTCCGGTGATCTCGAATCCGTAGGTGGTCGATTGATTGAAGGGATTGGAGTGATGGCAGGTGGCCGCTGTATTAGCCTCGTTCCAACTGGCGGTCCAACCGCCTGGTAAGGTGTCAAGGTAAGTGACCGAGGCGGTATTCATAGGTTCAGAGAAGGTAATGATCACCGGCTGATCCAGGGACACCCCGACAGCGTCTTGTTCCGGCCTGACTTCAATGATAGTGGGGGGAATATCAATGGTGGTAAAATTCCAGGCGTAAGGCAGATGGCGCAGTGAGTTGCCGGCCTGGTCTGTTCCTCCGGTGATCTCGAATCCGTAGGTGGTCGATTGATTGAAGGGATTGGCGTGATGGAAGGTGGCCGCTGTATTAGCCTCGTTCCAACTGGCGGTCCAACCGCCTGGTGAGGTGTCAAGGTAAGTGACCGAGGCGGTATTCATAGGTTCAGAGAAGGTAACGATTACCGGCTGATCCAGGGGCACTCCGACGGCGTCTTGTTCCGGGCTGACTTCGATGATAGTGGGGGGAATATCAATCGTGGTAAAATTCCAGGCGTAAGGCAGATTGGGCAAAGAGCTTGCGAATAGGTCCCTTCCACCAGTAATCTCAAAGCCGTAGGTAGTGGATTCCTGGAAAAGGGTATGATAAATGGTGACCTGAGTGTCAGTCTGGTTCCAGCTTGTCCACCAGCCGCCCGGCCATGTGTCGGTAAAGGTAAAGCTGCTGGTATCCATCGGCTTACTGAATGTAACGATGACAGGCTGCTCCAGCTCAACCTCAGTGGCGCCTGGTTTCGGAGTGACTTCAGTGATAACCGGAGGCTCCACTTCCGCTTCCGTGGTGAATCTCCAGGTGTAGGGCAGATTGGGCAACGAATTCCCGGCCAGGTCTGTGCCTCCGGTGATCTTAAAGCCGTAGGTAGTGGACTTCTCAAAGGGGGTGTGGTTTAAGGTAACCTGGGTGTTGGCTTCATTCCATGCCACGGTCCAACCTCCGGGTAAGGTATCGGTGTAAGAGAAAGAGGCGGTGTGCATCTCTTCCGAGAAGGTGATAATGATCGGCTGAGTAGTGCGGACGTCCGTCGCATTCGGTGGTGGGGTGATCCGAGTAATAACTGGGGTGTCACCATGGGTGGTGAAATTAATAGAATAAGGTAAGGGGTTCAGGTCTCGGTTATTCTGGCCTTTGGCCTGGTTGATAGTAAAGGTGTAACGTGTTGATTCCTCAAATTCAGAGTGGGAGAAGGCCGCTTGGGTATTATCGGGTTCATTCCAGGCCACTGACCAGCCGCCCGGATCAGGGGTGGAGGTAATCTGGAGGCTATCTTTATTCATCGGCTTACTGAAGGTGACGACCATGGGCTGATTTAGGGGCACATTATCTTCGCCTGGTTGAGGGTCGGTGGAGACAACAGTAGGGGCAGGCGATGCTAAAGTGGTGAATGACCAAAAATAGGGCAGATGGGGCAGGGGGTTTCCGGACAGATCAGTTCCTCCGGTAAGTTCAAATCCGTAGGTAGTCGAAAACTCAAAGGGATTGTTATGATAAATCGTGACCTGGGTGCCTTCTTGATTCCAACTGGTCCACCAGTTGCCAGGGAGGGTATCAGTGTAAGTCAAGCTCTCCGTCTTCATTTTCTTAGAGAAGGTGATAATGACCGGCTGAGTAGTGAGGACGTCTGTGGCATTCGGTCGTGGGATAAGGCTGGTAACAAAAGGAATGTCCGCCGTGGCAAAATTAATGGAGTAAGGTAGGGGATCAAGGTCAAAGCCATTCTGGCCCTTGGCCTGCCTGATAGTGAAGGTATAGGCCGTTGAGTTATTAAAATCGGCATGGTAGAAAGTCGCCTGGTCGTCGGACTGGTTCCACTTTACTGACCAACCACCGGGATCAGGCGTGCAGACCGTCTGGAGGCTGGCTTTATTCATCGGCTTACTGAAGGTGACGACCATGGGCTGATTTAGGGGCACATTATCTTCGCCTGGTTGAGGGTCGGTGGAGACCACAGTAGGGGCAGGCGCTTCTAAGGTGGTGAATGACCAAAAATAGGGCAGATTGGGCAGGGGGTTTCCGGAGAGATCGGTTCCTCCGGTAAGTTCAAAACCGTAGGTAGTCGAAAACTCAAAGGGATTGTTATGATAAATCGTGACCACCGTGCCTTCTTGATTCCAACTGGTCCACCAGTTGCCAGGGAGGGTGTCCGTGTAAGTCAAGCTTTCCGTCTTCATTTTCTTGGAGAAGGTGATAATGACCGGTTGAGTAGTGAAGACGTCTGTGGCATTCGGTCGTGGGGTGATCGCCGTGACAAAGGGAATGTCCTCGGTGGCAAAGTTAAGGGAGTAAGGTAGGGGATCAAGATCAAGGCCATTCTGTCCCTTGGCCTGTCTGATGGTGAAGGTATAGGCCGTTGACTTATTAAAATCGGCATGGTAGTAAATCGCCTGGCTGTCGGACTGGTTCCACTCTACTGACCAACCGCCGGGATCAGGGGTGCAGACAGTCTGGAGGCTGGCTTTATTCATCGGCTGGCTGAAGGCGATGATAATGGGGTCATTGAAGCCTACCGTCCCTGCCCCGTTCTGGGGTGAAGTTGAAATCACCAGTGGTGGTTCACTCAGGGTCGTAAAGGTTACTGGATAGGGTATATTGGCCAGGGAATTGGCGCCTGGATCCATTCCTCCCGTGACCTCAAAATAGTAGGAAGTGGCTTTCTGGAAGGGGGCATGAGAAAGAGTCGCTTGGGTATTGAGGCCATCGTTCCAGTTCACGGTCCAGTGGCCAGGATCAGGCGAGATGGCAAAGGTAAGCGTTGCCGGGGCCATAGGTTCAGAGAAGGTAATAACCATAACCTGGTCCAAGGGGACCTCAATAGAGCCGGTGGAAGGGCTAACCGCCACTACGGTTGGGGCGGTATCCTCGGTCATAAAGGCCCAGGGGTTAGACATTTCTCCGGGGACCAGCTCCAGGCCGGCCAGGTCCTGGGCCTGGGTGATATGAGCCATGTAAGCGCTGCCCTGGGTGAAGTTATTATGGGAATATGTGACAGCGGTTCTGTTTTCATTCCATTGGGCTTGCCAACCGCCCGGATCAGGGCTGACTTCCAGGATTACCGAGGTTGTATCCATTGGCTCGGAAAAGACCACAATGACCGCTTGATCCAGGGGGGTCTGGTTGAATCCCGGTGAGGGGGTGGCCGCCATAATCGTGGGGTTGGCGCCGGTTATCTTAAAGGACCATGGATTAGGGGCCGGGCCAGCGGCCAGATCATTTCCGGCCATGTCACGACCGGCTGCCTCTAATACGTAAGTCCGGGCTTCACTAAATCCAGAATGGGCATAAGTAACCTCGGTGTTTCCCTGATTCCAGCTTACGGTATAATCTTTGATATCCGGATTTGAGGTTAAGATAACCGATGAGGTATCCATCGGTTCGGAGAAGGTGATGACGATGTCTTGACTCTGGGGCACTGTTTCAGACCCGGCCACTGGAAGCGTGGACAGAATAGTCGGGGCTTCACTCCAGGTGGTAAAGGCAATCCGGTCAGGTAAGGGGTCTAAGTCAAGGCCGGCCAGGTCTTTTGCTTCGGTAATGGTAAAGATGTAAGCCGTTGATTCAGTAAAATCCGTGTGCCTAAGAGTAACCTGGCTGTCGGAGTCGTTCCAGCTCACTGTCCAGCCGCCGGGATCAGGGGTCGAGGTAAAGTTGAGGCTGCTGGTATTCATCGCCTCGGAAAAGGTGATGATGATGTCCTGATCACGACTTATGTTGATTGCCCCGGTTTCCGGGAGAGTAGAAACCACCGTGGGAGACTCACCGAAGGTAGTGAAATTAATGGAGTAGGGCAGGGGGTCTAAGGAAAGCCCGGAGGGATCGTTAGCTACGGTAATGGTGAAGGTATAAGCCGTTGATTCAGTAAAATCCGTGTGGCTAAGCGTAACCTGGCTGTCGGCGTCGTTCCAGTTCACGGTCCAGCCGCCGGGATCAGGGGCCGAGGTGAAGTTGAGGCTGTTGGTATTTATCGCCTCGGAAAAGGTGATGATGATGTCCTGATCAAGGCTTATGTTGGTTGCCCCGGTTTCCGGGATAGTAGAAACCACCGTGGGAGACTCACCGAAGGTAGTGAAATTAATGAAGTAGGGCAGGGGGTCTAAGGAAAGCCCAGATGGATCGTTAGCGGTGGTAATGGTGAAGGTATAAGCCGTTGATTCAGTAAAATCCGTGTGGTTAAGCGTAACCTGGCTGTCGGCGTCGTTCCAGCTCACTGTCCAGCCGCCGGGATTAGGGGCCGAGGTGAAGTTGAGGCTACTGGTATTCATAGTCTCGGAAAAGGTGATGATGATGTCCTGATCAAGGCTTATGTTGGTTGCCCCGGTTTCCGGGATAGTAGAAACCACCGTGGGAGACTCACCGAAGGTAGTGAAATTAGTGGAGTAAGGCAGGGGGTCTAAGGAAAGCCCGGAGGGATCGTTAGCTACGGTAATGGTGAAGGTATAAGCCGTTGATTCAGTAAAATCCGTGTGGCTAAGAGTAACCTGGCTGTCGGAGTCGTTCCAGCTCACGGTCCAGCCGCCGGGATTAGGGGCCGAGGTGAAGTTGAGGCTACTGGTATTCATAGCCTCGGAAAAGGTGATGATGACGGTTTGGTCAAGGGTGACGCCGGTGGTGCCATTTTCCGGAACAATAGAGGCGGTTGGATGCTCGCCTACAGTAGTAAAGTGGAGGGCATAGGGCAGGCCAACCAAATCAAGTCCAGAGGATTGATCTTTGGCTCCGGTGATAGTAAAGGTGTAAGGAGTTATCTCGGTAAAATTGTTGTGGGACAAAGTGACCTCAGTATCAGAGGCGTTCCAGTTTATTACCCAACCGCCGGGATCAGGGCTGCAAGTGGTAGTAAGGCTGGCTCTATTCATCGGCTCAGAGAAGACGATAATAATATCCTGATTCCAGTCGACGGTGTCTGCCCCTTCCTTCGGGATAGTAGAAATAACCGCCGGCGGCCCGCCGGCAATAGTAAAGATGAGGGGATAGGGGAGGGGGGTTAAATTGACCTTGGCCTTATCCCTGGCGGCCGTAATGGTAAAGGTATAGGCTTGACCTTCTGTAAAATCTTGATGGCTGAGGGTGGCCTGGCTGTCAGAGCCGTTCCAGGCTACTGACCACCCGCCCGGGTTAGGGCTGCAATTGAAATTAAAGGAACCCGTATCCATCGGCTCAGAGAAGACAATAATAATCTCCTGGGTCCTGGCGGCCGTTGTGGCTCCATCTTCCGGGAGGGTGGAAACTACGGTAGGGGCCTGGCTAATAGTGGTGAAGGTGATAGGGTAGGGTAGCAGGGTTAGATTACATCCCTTCAGGTCACTGGCCTTCGTTATAAAAAAGTTGTAGGTGGTATTTTCGGTAAAGTTATTGTGAGATAAGATAACTCGAGTAGTTCCCGCCTGCCAGAGGGCGCTCCAGCTGCCGGGATCAGGATTGGAGGTAAATTGGAAACTGTTGGTATCCATAGCTTCAGAGAAGGTGATAGTCAAAGATTGATCAAGGGTTACGCCGGTAGCGCCGCTGAGCGGATCAGTGGCTATTACCGTGGGTGATAGGCAAGTAGTGGTGAAGGTAATAGAAAAGGGTAAAGGAGCTAAGTTATTGCCGACTAAATCCCTGGCCGACGTGATGGTAAAGGTGTAGGGAGTTGACTCAGTAAAGTCATTGTGCCGGCAGGTGACTTGAGTCTGGGCGCCGTTCCAGCTCCTCGACCAGCCGCCGGGATCAGGGTTGGAGGTAAATTGGAAGCTGCTGGTATCCATAGCTTCAGAGAAGGTGATAATAATGTCCTGATTAAAGGCGACACCTCCTTCACCATCCTGGGGAACCGTTAAAGTTACGGTTGGGGCGTCGCTCACCGTAGAAAATGGGAAGGCATAAGGTAGCGGATCCAGGTTTTTGCCGTCCGAACTTTTTGCCTGGGTGATGGTAAAGATATAGGCAGTTGACTCATTAAAGTCATTGTGCCGGCAGGTAACTTGAGTCTGGGCGCCGTTCCAGCTCCTCGACCAGCCGCCGGGATCAGGATTGGAATTGAAGTTAAAGCTGGTTACATCCATTTCCTTAGAGAAGGTAATGATAATATCCTGACCACGGGCTACGCCGGTTGCCCCGCTCGCCGGCGTAGTAGAGACCACCGTAGGCGCGGGGATAAAGAGGGTGGTGAAGGTGACCGGATAGGGCAGGGGGTCTAAGTTATTGCCGACTAAGTCCCTGGCAGAAGTGATGGTAAAGGTGTAGGGAGTTGACTCAGTAAAGTCATTGTGTCGGCAGGTGACTTGAGTCTGGGCGCCGTTCCAGCTCTTCGACCAGCCGCCCGGGTCAGGATTGGAGTCAAAGTCGAAGTTGTTTACATCCATCTTTTCCGAGAAGGTGATAATAATATCCTGATTAAGGTTCACCCCGGCGGCGCCGTTGGTCGGAATAGTGGAAACAACGGTCGGAGCAATACCGGCCGTGGTGAAGGGAAAGGCATAAGGTAAAGGAGCCAGATCAAGGCCGGTTTTATCTTGGCCAGCGGTAAGGCTAAAGGTATAGGTGGTGGATTCGTTAAAGTTATTGTGTGCGTTAAAGTTAAGCACAGTATCGCCCCCGGTCCAGATGAAACTCCAACCCTCTGGATTAGGATTACAAGTAGCTATAACCGTCCCTGTGTTCATAGGCTTGGAGAAAGTAATGATTACAGGGGCATCAAGAGCTACATTTGGCTCGCCGCTGTCCGGGTCAGTGGAGAGGACAGTTGGGGCGGCTTGTCCGGTGGTAAAGGCAATGGGGTAAGGTAAGGGCATCAGGGGATTATTCTCATTATCTTTAATCTCTAATATCCGGAAGGTATAGGTGGTATTTTCCTTAAAGGGAACGTCGGGGGGGTGGCTAAGTGTTACCTCCGTATAATTCGGATTCCAGCTAACTTGCGAAAATGGATTAGTCGGGGTGCAGTCATACCAGGCGCCTACAGGAGGCCACATTGGCTCAGAGAATACTATGATCACAGGCTGATATATATCCACTCCCGTAGCGCCGGTGTCAGGAATAGTGCTGATGACAAAAGGGTTGGAGGTAGTAGTAAATGACCAGGGATTAAGCGTAGGGTCATCAACCAGAGATTGACCGGATAGGTCCTGGCCGGTGAGGCTGAAGGTATAGGCCGTGCCTTCCGTAAAGAAATTATGGTCATAAGTAACCTGGGTATTGATTCCGTTCCATTCTTCTGTCCACCCCCCCGGATCCGGGCCGGACTCAAGATTGAGGGCAACAGTAGGGGTGTTCATAGGTTCAGAGAAGGTAACTACTATCGGCTGGTTTAAAGGGACATTGGTAGCCTCAGGTGTCGGGCTGACGCTAATAAGGGAGGGCGGGAGATTAATGGTGGTGAAATCAAATTCATAGGCCGTGGTCATCCAAACTCCGGCCTGATCCTGTCCGCCTACCTCTACGTGGTAATCGGTCTCTTCAGTAAACCCCGCATGGGTGTATGTAGCCTCAGTTTTATTGGCGTTCCAGTTTGCCGTTAGAGACACCGAAGGGGTAATGGTTATATTTACGGTGGGGGTATTCATCGGTTCGCTGAAGGTGATGATAATGGATTGATTAAGGCCCACCGTATCATCCCTATCTTGAGGATTAGTGGCCATCACCTCAGGCGGGTCATCCAAGGTCTGGAAATCCCAGGGATTACCTACCGGCCCGGCACACAGATCATCGCCATCCAGGGCAGATTGCCCGGCCGTAATCAGGAAGGTATACCATTTATATTCAGCAAAGGCAGTAGAGTGAGAGAAGGTAGCCTGCGAGTCGGCGGCATTCCACGCTACGGTCCAGTTGCCCGGGTCAGGACTGACCTGAAACGAAACCGTGCTTTTATTCATTGGCTCAGAAAAGATAACCACCACCGGCTCATCCCAGGCAACATCAGTCTTTCCGTCAGAGGGACTGGTCCAGGTGATTTGAGGGCAGACATAGACGGTAGTAAATGACCAGGGATTAGGCACGCCTCCGGCGGCCAGAGTATTGCCAAAATCATCCTGACCGGTTATTTCACAGGTATAGGTTGTCTCTTCATCAAAGAGAGTGGCGTGGGTATAAGTAACCTCTGTTCCGGCCGGATTCCAGGAAGGGGTGAGAACGCCTACACTGGGGGTTAAGATACAGTTAACACTGGCGGTATCCATAGGCTTAGAGAATCGTATCCAAATATTGGCATCAAGTTTCACATTTCCGTTAGTAGGAAAGATGGCGGTTATTTCCGGTGGGGTCAAAAGGGGTTCAAGATGGTTGTACCAGATCTCGGCCATAACCTCGTAGCCAACCGGATTGGGATGGATACTATCAGCGCATAAATAATCATTAATACGCGGTTTAAAGGCACTATAGTGGTCTACGTATTCGATTAAAGCCCCTGTATCGTTTTCCCAATCTGAAACTAAATTCCAGATGCCGTCATTAAGAGCTTCTACCTGGGCATTATTACAATTGAAACCGGGGAGGCACGTGCTGCCAAAAGGTATTATGCCGGCTACCAATATATAGGTAGAGGGATCGTAATTGTAAATTTTGGTGATTATACCCTCAATATCCTGAAGGGTTGAAGTAACGACATCGCCTGTGGGGAGGCTATCATTCTGCAAGATGTCATTTGTTCCTATGTGAAGGAGGATAATGTCTGGCTGATATGTATTAAGGTAGGCAAGACTAAGAAGACCTTTTATTTCATCAGCCCTATAGCCAGAATAACCGGAATGTTTCTTGTCTACGAAGTCTGGGGGGCCGGCCGTATTAGCGCCCACAAAATTAATGGTGGCCTGAGCTGGATCAATAAGTTCATCCAGGTGCCGCCGATATCCCACGAAGGTGTCAGGCTCACAACGGGGGGTGCTGCAACCACAACCATAAGTGATGGAATTACCCAGGGGCATTATCTTAGGTGTTTGAGCCCAGCCTGTGACAGGCCCAAGGAAAAGGGCCAAGAGGCTGAGCAGTATCCCCAAACCGATCCGAGCCGCGACCGTTAGGGAGCGACCACCGGCGCCTTCTATCCATCGGCAGTTGCCTCCTCTATCGGCTTTCATCGCGCTGAGGTTTGGGGATAGGTTCTTAGCTATCTCACGATCTATTTGGAGCATAGTTTAGTTTCACCACCGAGACACAGAGACTCACAGAAATCTAACTGCAAATATCGTGCCAATTCTATCGAGGGGTTAAGATAACTATAAATACTAGAAAAGTGATGTCACATGGCTCTCTTAGGTGCAACGAAAGTTTACAATATGCCTTTACATTTTCACTAATATACAGTATCTTTCTTCCTTTTGTCAAGTTATTTTGTCAAGCGTTCTGAAAAATATCGACAGGTAGGCTGAAGGCTGAAGGCTTTTAGGGACAGTCTTCAGCCTTCAGCCTTCAGCCTATCTGCCTGAGTAGTTACAAAAATGATTGACAAACTTACAAAAGTTAGTTACAATGGAAGAAAATTGGAGAGTGGGAAGCTGAGAGTTGAGAGTTGAGAAATGGGAAGTCTCCCCACTTTCCACTCTGAAGAGGAGGATAGAACAATGGTCAATGTTGACATCAAATCTTTACTCCGCCGGCTTAATGGTTTCTGTACCCGGTCGCTGGAAGCAGCGGCCGGCCTGTGTGTCTCACGCACTCACTACGAGGTGACCATTGAGCACATGCTATTGAAGATGATGGAAGAGCCTACGGCTGATCTGCAACATATCTTGCGGCATTTTGAACTGGAGCCGACCCGGCTTCAACGGCGGCTACAAAGGGCCATCGAAGAACTCCGGGCCGGGAATGCCGGCAAACCGGTCTTTTCTCCGCTGCTGATGGAATGGTTTCAGGAGGGATGGCTGCTGGCTTCGATCGACCTGGGACTAAATGAGATTCGGTCTGGTGTCCTATTGACTGCTTTAATGGCCAACCCTGGCCGGTACACGGCTGGGGCTTATCTGGATGATTTGCAAAAGATTCGGCCCGAGGAACTCCGGCGAGGCCTGCTTGACATCGTCGCAGGATCGTCCGAAGGCCCGGCTCGAGCGGCTAAGCCAGAAGCGGCGGCGCCTGGTGAAAAACGGGGCCCGCGGGCGGATACGGCCCTGGGCCGCTACACCATAGATTTTACCGGACGGGCCCGGGAAGGCGAAATCGATCCTGTCTTCGGCCGTGACCAGGCCATTCGGCAGATGGTTGACATCCTGGCCCGACGGCGAAAGAATAATCCTATTGTGGTGGGTGAGGCCGGTGTTGGAAAAACCGCGGTAGTGGAGGGCCTGGCCCTCCGCATCGTGGAAGGAAATGTCCCCTCTGTGCTGAGTAATGTCGAGATACTGGGACTTGATATGGGTCTGCTGCAAGCCGGGGCCGGGGTGAAAGGTGAATTTGAAAACAGGCTGAAATCGGTTATCTCTGAGGTAAAGGAATCCCCTACGCCGATCATTATGTTTATTGACGAGGCCCATACTCTGATCGGGGCCGGAGGAGCGGCTGGCGGGGGCGATGCGGCCAACCTGCTCAAGCCGGCCCTGGCCCGTGGAGAACTGCGGACCATTGCCGCTACCACCTGGTCTGAATATAAGAAATATTTTGAAAAGGACGCTGCCCTGGCCCGTCGGTTTCAGGTAGTAAAGATTGATGAGCCTTCAGAAGATGACGCTATTGTTATGCTTCGTGGGCTGCGCGATAGATATGAATCATCTCACCAGGTGCATATCCATGACGAAGCGGTCGTAGCGGCTTCCCGGCTGTCCAGCCGCTATATCTCCGGCCGGCTGCTGCCAGATAAGGCCGTTGATCTGCTCGATACATGCGCCGCCCGGGTTAAGGTCGCCCTCACCACCAAACCGGACGTGCTCGAAGACATAGGCATCAGGATTGGAACCTTGGAGCGCGAGCTGGAAGCCCACCGCCGGGATATGGCCGCGGGTGTGCCGGTGGAGACGTCTCAGATCCAGGAATTAGAGCAGCAGATTGCCCAATCGCGGGATGAGTTCGCTGATCTGGAAGGGCGCTGGCAGCGGGAGAAGGAAGCGGTCGAAAAAGTCCTGGCTGTTCGAGACAGAATCCAACGCACCGAACACAGAACCCAGATGGCCGAAGCCGAGACGAAAGAAGAAGAACCTGCGGCCGAAGAACCCACAGTCGTCGAAGACCTTAAGGCGCTTCGGAAGGAATTGAACACGGCCCTGGCTGAATTACAGGAGATACAGGGCAAAGAGCCCCTGATCCACATGGAGGTCAACCCTGAAGTTGTGGCTAAGGTGGTCGCCGACTGGACCGGTATACCGGTGGGCAAGATGGTCAAGGATGAGGCCCAGTCAATCTTGAACCTGGAAAAGGAGTTGGAGAAACGAATCAAGGGCCAACCTTACGCCCTGGAGGCTGTCTCTCGCGGCATCCGGGCCTCCAAGTCCGGCCTGGGAAACCCACGCGCCCCCATTGGCGTCTTCCTCTTTGTAGGTCCCAGTGGTGTCGGCAAGACCGAGCTTGGCCTGACCGTAGCGGATACCCTCTTTGGGGGTGAACGTTTTATGGTAACTATCAACATGTCCGAATTTCAGGAAAAACATACGGTCTCCAGGCTGATCGGCTCACCGCCGGGTTATGTCGGCTTCGGCGAGGGCGGGGTGCTGACCGAGGCCGTCCGTCAGCGGCCGTATTCGGTGGTGCTCCTGGATGAGGTGGAAAAGGCCGACCCGGAGGTGATGAACCTCTTTTACCAGGTATTTGATAAGGGCATGCTGGCCGATGGCGAGGGACGGGTGATTGACTTCAAAAATACCATTATCTTTATGACCAGCAACCTGGGCGCTGATATTATTACGGGCATAAGCGCCGGCCATGCCCAACTGGAGTCAAGGCAAATTATCGAGGCGATCCGTCCCATCCTGAGCCAGCACTTTAAGCCCGCCCTGCTTGCCCGGATGACCATTGTCCCCTTTTTCACTATCTCTATGGAGGCGATGAAGGATATTACCCAGCTTAAGTTGAACCAATTAGCCGACCGCCTTCAGGCCAGCCACAAGATGGCCTTTGAATATGAGGAGCAAGTGGTGGACCAGATCGCCGAACGCTGCACCGAGGTAGAAACCGGGGCCCGTAATATCGACCATATTATGCAGGGGACACTCCTGCCCCGCATCTCCACCGAGATCTTACAGCGAATGACTGAAGGCCCGCTGCCTGACAAGCTTCATTTGGGTATTAGTAAAGGGGGTGACTTTACCTTTCAGTTTTCTGACCAGGTTCAGACAGCGGCCTCTAAGGCCAAGAAGCCCTCGGCGGGTAAGAAAAAAAGAGGCGGCCACAAAAAGAAGGAGGCTCGGTAATGCAGCCATTAATTCATAAGGTTGTTAATGAGTTAAAGGCGAATATCTCTGATAAATACGAACTCCAGGAAATGAGAGTATTTGGTTCCTCAGCGCGCGGAGATCGGAGAGCAGATTCGGATATTGATGTGTTTGTGCACCTTTCCCAGGTGAATCGTCAGATAGAGGAAAATTTATTCGATATGGCTTATGATCTGGAGCTAAAGTATGATTGCCTTATTGACTTGATTGTTTTTGGTGACGAGGCAGTGAAGGAAAGGTATGCCAGAACACCGATTTACCAGAAAATTTTTACTGAAGGGACGGCCGTATGAAATCAGAAGATGCTAAGGCCTTGATTTCTTATAGAATGGAACGGTCCAAAGAATCTATTCAAGCCGCGGAGATAATGCTTGAAAACGGGATGCTTGCCTCCTCGATGAATCGGACTTACTATGCCATGTTTTATGCTGTTCAAGCGCTTCTTGTTTTACATGGTGTTTCCTTTTCAAAACATGGGCAAGTCAAAGGATATTTTAACCGCGAATTGATCAAAACAGGCATCTTGCCTATCGAGATGGGAAGATTGTACAATAAGGCTTTTGAATATCGGCAACAATTTGACTATGTGGATTTTGCTGTGCCGGATCGCGACCTGGTTTCTGAATATATTGAAAAGGCAAGGGAATTTCACCTGAAGATTCATGAGTATATTCAGACTCAGCAGTCAGAATCAGGATGAGGTGAATTATGTATGTTTATGTGGTGGACGATAGGTTGGGTAATCGGTGGGGACGTCGGTTGATAAACAGCGGGTGGCTGAGATTCGCCCGGGGACGGCCGGGTCCGAAACGGGTTATTAGAGTCAATGAAGGCTGGTCGATAGACCGGATCTGTCGAAGGATAGGTGAGGCCGGTATGATTCGAATATTATACCTCTGTGGTCATGGCCGAACCCATCGAGAACGGGGCTATGTTGAATTAGGCCACGGCTTAAGTGTAGAGAGTGCCCGCAGTTTTGAGCTTCTAAGGTATCATTGGGCCGGTCGTTATCCGCGAATTGAAGTCCACTCTTGCGGGGTGGCCAGCGTTACGGTTACCAGGTGTCGCCCAAATCCGAACTATGATGAGAATTATATGTGGAATACTGAACGATCCCGGATATGTACTGGAACTCCCGGTCCTACTGCGCCAGGACACAGAATTATGCAGGCCTTAGCCGATGCAGCCGGGGTGCTGGTAATGACCGGAGTTGATGACCAATGGCCGGACGCTCGATTTCAGTTCGAAGGGCCGGTTAGACATTACCGGCCAGCGGAATATTTTATTGCCGAAGAAGACCTAAGGGGGTATAATGTAGGTGGCGGGCTACTTCAGGGCAGTGTAACTCCCCAGCCACTAAGGCGCTAAGACACAAAGAGACGTAATCTTAGTGTCTTGGTGGTTGAGCCATTACGGAGGCGTTAAATTATGCCAGTTATTCGATCATCAAGTGAGGCAGATTTTACCTTTGAAGCTCAGGACTATTCTGGTGAACTGAGGGTAGTTAGCTTCAGTGGCAGCGAAGGGATATCATCGCTTTTTCGATTCAGCCTGGAATTGGCCTCGGAAGATGCCGAGATTGACTTTGAAACCATTGTGGGCAAGCCGGCGATCTTGACCATTTACGGGGAAGAAAGGGAGCGGTATGTCAGCGGAATTGTGAGCCGCTTTGAACAAAACGCTGTGGGGGCTCGGTTTACCCAATATTCGGCCGAACTTGTTCCGGCTGTCTGGCTGTTGTCCTACCGATACAAGTGCCGCATCTTTCAAGAAAAGACCGTGGAGGAGATCATTACCCAGGTGTTAGAGGAAGCAGGCATCCCCAGCGATCGATTCAGGTTCAGCCTGCAAAATCAATATCAACCCTGTGAGTATTGTGTCCAGTATCAAGAATCAGAGCTGAATTTTATCTCGCGGCTGATGGAAGAGGAAGGTATCTTCTATTTCTTTGAGCATACTGACAGCGGCCATGTCCTGGTTATGGCCGATAGTGACAGTGTTCATGTGCCGATTGAATCACCGGATACGGTAATCTTTCATGAGCCAAGGGGTGGAGTGCCCAGCGAAGAACACGTCTCTGAGTGGAGCTATTCTGAAGAGGTTCGTCCTGGGGCGGTTATGCTGCGGGACTTTAATTTTCAGCAGCCAACCCTGGACCTTCAAAAAACGGCTGACGCCGGACGTGACACGGCCCTGGAAATCTACCATTATCCTGGTGAATATCAGACGGCGGAGGCCGGGCAAAATTTAGCCGCTATCCAGTTGGAAGAATTCCAGGCCTCTCGTCAGATCGGGGCAGGCAGCAGCGTTTGCCGGCGATTTCTGCCGGGTTTTCGTTTCACCCTTGACCAGCATCCCCGCGCCTCCTTTAACCAGGAATATCTGCTCACCAGTGTTTCTCATACCGGTTCCCAACCTCAGGTATTAGAGGAGGAAGCCGGAGGGGGCGGCGGTGCCGTGTATGAGAATCAGTTTGGGGTGATTCCCTACTCCACCCCTTACCGTCCTTCCCGAACCACCCCTAAGCCCAGGGTCCAGGGAACGCAGACGGCCATTGTGGTTGGGCCGAGTGGTGAAGAGATTTACACCGACGAGCATGGCCGGGTAAAGGTGCAATTCCATTGGGACCGGGAGGGTCAAAACGACGAGAACAGCTCCTGCTGGATTAGGGTCAGCCAGTTATGGGCCGGCGCTAACTGGGGGGCGATGTGGATCCCGCGTATCGGCCATGAAGTGATCGTTGACTTTCTGGAAGGCGACCCGGATCGACCCATCATCACCGGCCGGGTCTATCACGGCGACAATCGGCCGCCTTACCCTCTACCGGATGAGAAGACCAAAGGCACCATTAAATCAGATAGTTCATTAGGCGGCGGCGGTTCTAATGAAATCCGATTCGAGGACAAAAAGGGCAGTGAAGAGGTTTATATCCATGCCCAGAAGGATATGAACGAAAAGATTGAGAATAATATGAGCACCAGTGTGGGAAACGACCAATCGCTTAGCGTCGGCCATGATCGGACTAAAACCGTCCAAAACGACGAGAAGAATACCATCCAGAACAATCGCACCACCGAAATCAATGATGGTGACGACAAATTGACGGTCAAAACCGGTGACCGCATTATCGAGATCAACACGGGTGATCACAAACTTACCGTCAAAACCGGCCACCGGCTTGTCGATGTCGATACCGGTAATGATAAACTTACCGTCAAAACCGGTAATCGGGAGGTCGAAGTCAATACCGGTGATGATAAACTTACCGTCAAAACCGGTAATCGGGAGGTCGAAGTCAATACCGGCGATGAAAAACTGACTGTTTCATCTGGAAGCAAGACTGATACAATCAAGGGGCCATACGAGATAACCGTCAACAGCGCTCATTTTAAAATCAAATGCGGCGGCAGCGAACTTATTCTCAATCACAGCGGTTTAATTGAAATTAAGGGTAAGGATATCAACATCCAAGGAACAGGCGGTGACGTCAAGATCAAAGGTATGAACGTTGAATCGAGTGCTGATGTCTCCAACAATACTAAAGGGGCTATGGTGATGTCCGAGGCGAAAGGAATGAATGTCATCAAGGGCGGCATGGTCCAACTCAACCCCTAGAGGCTGTCTGAAAAGTCCCGTTAGGGACGACATGTTCGCTTTGCTAAGTTTACTTCTTGAACATTTCGCTCCTAACGGAGTTTGGGTTTATGAGAAAAACGGCTACTATAAACATTTTGCCCCTACGGGGCTGATTAACGCATCAACTTTTCAGACACGCTCTTAGGAGGCACTGAAAGGATGTCAGATAATAACAATTATGTCCACACGCTTCTTCCGGCCCAGAACCCGGAGGGCAGGCATATTATGGCGGCTGTGGTGAAACGCACTTATGATATTGGCCAGGATGGTCGCTGCACCCCGGCGGATAACCAGGAACCGTTGGTAGGCGCTGATCAGTATTACGAGGGCAAGGATCCTGTAACTGCTTCCTGCTTGATGGAGAGTGATTATATTCCCTGGAAGGTGGCCACGGATGTGGTGGTCATAGCCAAGGCGTATGCCCCCTGGAGGAAGCCGGCTCGGGAAATTGAGGCATCGGTTACGGTGGGTGAAGTCACAAAAAAGGTTGTCGTCATTGGGAACCGAAAATGCAGTTATTCCAAATTGCGCGGGCCGTTGTTTTCTGATCCCGAACCATTTATCGAAATGGAAGTCCGTTACGAAAGAGCTTATGGAGGTGTTGATCTACTCTCTTTTGGTCCGGATGCGCCGATGATGTATCCTCGAAATTTGCTGGGAAAAGGGTTCGTGGTGAAAGACACCAAGGAGGCGCTTGATGGGTTGGAATTGCCAAACATTGAGGACCCTCAACACTTATTGACCAGGGAAAATATCATCACGGGGAGGATGGAAGAGTGGCAGAAACAGCCGATGCCTCAGGGGTTCGGCTGGTATGGAAAACTGTGGTACCCCCGGTGTTCATACGCGGGCGTGCTGCCGGCCTACATGTCGTTGTATGAAGAAATTCGGGAAGCGGCCATCGGATTGGTTCCCAAAGACCAGGTCGAGCAGTTCAAGAAATTTAAAATGCCAATGCTGGATTTTAAATTCTTCAATGGGGCAGCACCGGGACTGGCCCTGCCGTTTCTTAAGGATGACGAAACCATCCGCATGGTCAATCTTGATCCGAGGGGTGCTTTCGAACTGCAACTCCCCGGCCAGACACCGAGAATCGGCATTGATATTGGAGCGGGCCTCGAATATCCCCAGGTTGTGTTGCATACAGTTTGTATCTTGAAAAAGGAAAACCGGGTATATCTGGTCTGGAGGGGCGCGATCGAATATCCTGGTCCGGAAGATATAGAGGCCGTAAAGAAAATGGAGGTCATCGTAGAGGAAGGCTGAAGCCTTCAGTCTATCCACCTGAGTAGTTACAGAGGAGGAATAATTAAGGATGCTGTTTCCGGCGGCCAAACTTGGCGATATGATTATGGGACTGGATTTTCATACCACTACCCAGACCATCGTTCCACCCGTCCCATGTCCCATGTTTCCACACCCCTTCATTGGAACGATATTTCTCTGGCATACGCCGAAGTGGCCGATAGCGAATGTATTTATCAACGGTATGCCGGCTCTTACCGTAGGGGCCAAATCCTACAGTGTTCATATCCCCCTGCCTCCGCCGGCAGTGCCGACGCCACCGACTCAGATTACCTTCAAGTGGTGGCTGACCAATGTAATGACCGCCGGAATTGCGGCGGTGTTTTCCATGGTCTTGAACATGATCGGTAGTGCTACCGGCACCATGACCCCGAATGCCCGCTGCCCGGCCAGCGATTTACCCCAGCCGGTAGAAAATCAATCGGACTGGCAAAAGATTCAAGCCCTGCTGCCGGTCCAGTCGTGGTTGCAGTTATTTCAGATGTTACTGCCGCCGGCGGTGATGCCGGTAGCCGAGGGGCAATCGACCATCGGCAGCCCTACCGTGACGGTCAACGGGGCGCCGATGGCCATTGTCGGACCGTTGACCGCCTCGTCTTGTTCGCAAATCCCCATCGTCCCTAACGCCAATGTGATGGGGTTTACCAATGTGATGGTCGGTGTTACCTTAAAGGAATTATTGATGCAGTTTATCTGGAACGCCATCCACGGCGTAGCCGCCTTGGGTGCAGGCAGGCTGGCTAACCGGGCCATGGCTGGCCGGTCGCATTAAGTGGTTGCGGCGGGAGGCCGCCTTTATGATTAATTCTCAACCCTTACACAAACGAACGCTGGTGGGACATCCAGTAGATGTAGCCACGGGAATCGTTTTTACCGCCTGGGATGATTTTACCATTCCCGGCCCTTTCCCCCTGGAGTGGCATCGATTCTACAACACCTCGTTCCTGGAAGACGGGCCTTTTGGCAAAGGGTGGGTTGTCCTTTTCTCGGTGAGACTACGTTTTGTAGACAATCGGCTGGTTTTTCTCAATGACAACGGAGTCGAAGTATTATTGAATGTCCCCAAAGACGGACAGCGAATTAACCATCCAGGCCTCCAATACGAGACAAATCGCCGGGGAAATCAGTACCTCATCTGGCATTGGCATAGGGATCACAATGTTTGTTTTATCTTTGATATCATCGAAGAGGAGAAAGAATTTCGTCTGGTCAGAATTGAAAACATCGGCGGTCAGGTAATCGACCTTCAATTCACGGGTAATCGTTGGACAGGTTTACGAGATAGCGGCGGCCGACATTATCAGTTACGATACAATCATCGGGGGTTTATCCAATCTGTGGAACTTAGGCCGGAGACGGCTGAAGAGCCGCCGATGACTTTGGTCAGGTATGAGTATGACCAGAGCGGACGGCTGACCGCCGTCTATGATCGCTTGAATCAATCCATCCGTTACGCTTATGATGAGGAACATCGGCTGATCAAAGAGACAAACCGGCTGGGTGCCAGCTTCTATTTTGAATATGACCGTGAAGGGCGTTGTGTTCATAACTGGGGTGACGGCGGATACATCGAGCGATTTCTGGAGTATAATCCTGATGCACGCACCACTATAGTGACAAACGGACGGGAAGATCAGACAAAATATGAATTCAATGAAATGAACCTGGTGGTTGTGACCACCGACCCACTGGGAGCTGTAAATAAACGGCTGTATGACCCGCTCGGCCGCTTAGTGATGCGGATTGACCCTAATGAGGCCATCACCATGTATACCTACGGTCCAGGAGGGGAGATCGTAGAGATACAGGATCCCAATGGCGCCAAGACAACTTACGAGTTTGACAAAAATCACAATATGATTGGTGTCACCTGGCCCAATGGTGGTGTCTGGAAATGGAAATTTGATAGCCGGAATAATTTGATAAGCGAGACCAACCCCAATGGAGAAACCTGGACGTATGCCTACGGGGAGCGAGGGCAATTGGAGAGGGCTGAAGACCCGGATGGCGGTGTTTGGCGAATGCAATACGACCGGGGGGGAAATCTGGTGGAGTTCACGCGCCCTCTTGGGGCCCAAAGTTTTTACCGGTGCGACAGATTAGGGAATTTCATAGAGGCGAGGGAACCCACAGGACGCGTTCGACGTTGGACCTGCGATGTTATGGGACGTGTCATAGGTGAGGTATGGGAAGACGGTTCGGATATCCGGTTCACCTACGATCCCGACGCCAACCTGATCTCTGTCACAGAACCGGGGGGAGGCACAACTTCATATGGCTACAACCGATTTGGACAGGTAATTGAGGAAAGAGATCCCGAAGGAGGCATAGTTCGCTATGACTACAATTCGGAGGGACAAATCACCCGGATTACCGATCAAAAAGGCGAAGAGGCTATTTTTGAGTACGATGCCATGGATCGGGTGACCCGGGAAGTTAGATTTGACGGCAGAGAACGCCGATTCTCCCGTGGTCTTCGAGGTGAGATCACTGAGATCATTGAAGCAGATGGACGAAAGATCGAGTGCAAGTTTGATTTGATGGGTTTTCTCACAGAGATCTCAGGTCCTCATCAGAGGACGACTTATGAACGTGACGAAATGGGTAATGTGATAGCGGCCCGCTCGAACGGCCATGTGTTAGAATATGAGTATGATCTTATAAACGAGCCCGTGCGTGTAGTGGCTGACGGCCAGGCTACCGAGCATGTTCGTCGCCATGGACGTTGCGTTCGGACACGGTATTCAGATAACTATGAGGTAGTTTACGACTATGATATCGAAGGCCGAATTAGGAGTATCAATGCACCGGGACAGAGGCACGAATTCACCTGGGATGCTGCGGGGCGCATGATCAAACACCAACGAGGCAATGGCCTTGTCAGTGAATTCGGCTGGAACAGCTCACGGAAGATGATCTCGCAGACCGTCACGCGACCGGATGGCAGAGCGCTCTTACGTCAAGAGTATGCCTACAACAGGGATGGCGACCTCATAGAGCTGAAGGATTCTCGAGTGGGATCGTTTTCCTACAGCCACGACAAGAACGGTAGAGTGATTAAAGCCGTTTATCCGGACTCGACGGAAGAATTTGCTTACGATGGCGCCGACAATGTTATCTTCCAGACTCATACCGGAAGGGCAACGATTGAGAAAGGCAATCGGATAGCCAGTATCGGTGACTCACGCTTCAGTTACGATCCCCTCGGTAATACCATCTGCATTGAGAAAGGTTTTTCTCGTCTTGATCTTGAATATAACGACTTTTGTCGCCTGTCTCGAACTGTTGATGAAAAAGGAAGAAATGTCGAGTATTCTTATGATCCCATTGGCCGTCGGGTGATAAAGGAATCTGAGAAGACAAATCACTATACCTGGGACAACGACAGACTCATTAAGGTGGTCGAGAATGATGGGGAGAACGGCCAAAGGGATGTCCATTTCCTCTATCTGCCGGATTCGGGAGAACCAATCTCGGTCGATGTAACCGGTGAGATTATTGACCTCCACTGCGGTCCGGCAGGTTTCCCTATGCACATCACGAACTTAAAAGGTGAATTAACCTGGTCCGGCTGGCGACGATTATGGGGTGACAATAGGCATGGGGAAGTATCACCCCCTCACCCCTTTGGTTTTCTGGGACAAACTCGGGATTATGAGACTGGGCTTTACTACAACTACGCCCGATATTACCATTCTGAGAGCGGACGTTACCTTACCCATGATCCTATTGGTTTCGCAGGCGGTTTGAATCCCTATGCCTATGTCCCAAATCCTGTGCGCTACGTCGATCCATTGGGCCTTAGGTGCAGAAGTGTGTATGAGGATGAAAAAACCTCACGAATGCGTATTCGTATGCCGAAAGGTGGAGATACGGTACACGGCGCGAGAAGGGATGCCAGGTTGTTTTGGCAGAGATATGCGCAGCGAGATGCAAGGAACACTCCGCGGCACCTGAGTCCTAAAAATCAAAGCCAAATCGAAAGCGGCCGCTCACCTGTCGTAGATCCTCAGTGGATAGCTGCCCACTCTATGGATGCAGCCTACGATGGCCAAACGCTCATTCATCACCACGAACATCAAAGAAGCATTACGGTGGCCATCCCCGATGGTGTCCATCGTTCGAACCACGGCGTATTACATCCGGACCGTCGAACTTGAAGCTCGAATTAAAACAATAATCGTAACTGCTCAGCCACTAAGACACTAAGTCACGAAGAAGAGTTGACACAATTATTTGTGCCTTAGTGGCTGAGTGGTAGTTATCAATAATCATTTGGGCGGCAGTCCGAATCCGGTGAAAAATTGGAGGTGCAGACATGAGAGGAGAGAAAAAGTACACGATTAACTCCTTTGTTACAGACATACAAGAGCTCGCCAGAGACGATGAATTCCTTGCCGAAGACCTGGCGGTGCATGATTCGCTTCCCAGCGCAGAAGAGATTGCGAATGTTGAGCGAAAACTTGGCTGCAAGTTGCCGTCTGTTTTGGTTGATCTAATGAAAACCATTGACATTTCCGGCGTGCAATTAGAGCAATTCCAATTCGGCATGAGACCTTTTTCTTTCCCTGATGCCCTCGTAGAATCGAACATTAAGATTGATAAGCCCGAGATATTCACTGATAGAGGGCTCCTTACGATAGGCTTGGAGATGGACCTGGCAAGTCCAATTTGTATCCCTCGAGAGAGGTGTGAGGCTGAGGACGGACCGCCACTTATTATTCTTGACTATTACTCCCTGGAGCTAATAGGACCGATCTATCCTGACATTGTTACCTCCTTGCAAGGACAGGTCTACTTATTTAAGTCGCGTGGTGAGGATCCCCAAATGCGTCGTCAAGGGCTTCGGGAGATCATTGGTCTGACTATGGAGGGATCTGGCAAGAAGTACTGGGACGAGTACTTTACAACGGTGTAACAGTGAGGGGATTGGCTGACCAGACAGACAGAATGAGGTGAGCAAAGGGGGATAGTTGTATGGAACCAATCGTTTTTTACCCCAAGGGCGGGGCTGGAATGCCGTTTTTGATCTTCGTCGTCATCGTCGTTGGGTTAGGCGGGTACGGTGTCATTCGATCAATGAAGGCTGGTGGAGGCACCTACCCATGGCTTTTAGCGGTGGTGGTCCTGGTGGCTATGGGGATCGGTTTTCTAATCCTCCAGTCACGTCAGAAGGCAGAGCCGATTACGATACATGCTGACCGCCTCGAAACACCGTCCTGGTCGATACCCTTCAGCCAAATGCGTGGTATCCGCGAGGATCAAATTACAACCACACAATATTCAGGAGGACGGCCTGTAGTCAGCACCCAACGGCGACTACTAGTGGATACTGATGAGGGGCCAAGGGTGATCGCCTATGAGGCAACTTACGATATTGAGAGCATAAAATCGGCCATAGAGACGGCCTTAAAATAGAAGACGTTTTACGTAGATGCTGATGTAGTACTCATTATTTTTCAACGATCCGTGAAAAAGCTAAGGTGAGTCCAGATATCGGCGTTCCAGTTCCTGAAATAGCGCGGGCGCGTTTCTTCTTGGAGCGAGTTTTGCACAATACCCGTGATTATTTGTGTAATTCTTCCCTATGTTGTTTCAAAATAAGGTTTTGTCTGCCTTCTACGGCAAAAACAATCTGAATATAAATTTGAGAATAGGTGTTGGCCATTTTCATTCTACAAACAGAACGCCTCTACGAGGCTAATCTCTTTATCTAATTTTGTTTCTACAAACAGAGGCTGTTTAAAAATGGCAATCATCTGCAAATAAATTATTTACTAATTTCTGCCTCCTGTGGTATAATAGCTTAAAAATACCAAACAATCCAAAACCAGCAGGAGGCAACGAAGCATGAAACGTA
>JBFMHI010000023.1 GCA_040753085.1 bacterium
TTGATGGGAGGGGTTAGGGGAGGGTGGTAGCTCTTTTTCTAAGGTTTTTAGCAAGAGTAATAATATTGCCCGCCCATTTCACCCTCACCCTATCCCTCTCCCATCAAGGGAGAGGGAATTTTGCTTTATCTCCCAACTAACTGCTTAACTTAGTTTTGAGTAGTTACTCGCATTTTTCCATTGACAAAAATAGAAACATTATGATAGTCTAAAGTAAGACATTACGTCAAACCGAAGATTATCCTGGAGGGTTAGCTTACCCAAGATGAAACGTCCTGATCTGATTAAAAGTCTAAATCACGCCTTTTGGGGTGTTCTTTATGCCCTGAAAACAGAACGGAATATGCAGATACATACGGCGGCTTCAGTGATTGTTTTAGTGGGAAGTCTCTTTTTAAAGCTTACCAGGCTGGAATTAATGGCCCTCTGGTTTGCGGTCTGCCTCGTTCTTCTGGCGGAAATGGTTAACACCAGCATAGAAAACGTGATCGATCTCATTTCCGATTC
Organism: bacterium; assembly: GCA_040753085.1. Lineage (NCBI taxonomy): Bacteria > bacterium. The sequence goes on from JBFMHI010000023.1 coordinate 508, forward strand.
CTATCATCCTCTGGCCGAAATTGCTAAGGATGTAGCGGCCGGCGCCGTTTTATTAGCCTCGGTTAACGCTATAATTATCGGTTATCTAACTCTTTATGTCCATCTGGAAACCTTACTTCACACCTCAGTCATTGAACGTGCCCGGGAGATGCCTGAACATGTCAGCTTTATCAGCTTGATGGTGGTCATCATCATAACTATTTTTATTAAAGCTATCTACAAGAAAGGAACCCCTTTCCGGGGAGGGATGCCCAGCGGTCATGCGGCCGTGGCTTTTTCCATTTGGACAGCCACTATCTTCCTCACTAATAATCTCTTTATGATCATCCTGGTGTTTATTCTGGCCTTTATAGTGGCCCAGAGCCGAATTAGCCTCAAAATCCACAGCTTCTGGGAAGTTCTATCCGGCTCCTTAATCGGTCTTTTTCTGACCGTATTGATCTTTCAGTTAATAAAATAGCAGGGCCCAAAGCACAGATAAAGGCTGAAGGCTTTTAGGCTGAAGGCTGAAGTTCAATAGCCTTCAGTCTTCAGCCTATCTGCCTGAATAGTTAATCGGAGGGAACTTGGACGAATCAGATTTATATCTGTGGTTAAAACTGAGCAGTCTCATCATTCTTTTAGTTGCATCCGCCTTTTTTAGCGGATCTGAAACAGCTTTATTTTCTTTAAGCGAACTAAAGGTTCGAGAATTTGGACGATTACCTAAGACAAGGGTAATCAGTCGTCTCCTATCTTCACCCAGGAAGCTGCTGATTAATCTCCTGCTGTGGAACACCGTAGTCAATATCCTGGCTTCAGCCCTGGCTGCCTCGATTGCCATTGATATATGCTATGCTATGGGAGTTAGTAAAGCCATTGGCGTGGGCATAACGGTGGGAGTGATGACTATTCTCTTATTAATCTGCACTGAAATCTTCCCCAAGACCTTTGCTCTTAAGCACGCGGAGTCAATGACCATGATAGTGGCTAAGCCTCTTAACCTGTTGGCCGGATTTATCGCCCCCTTGCAGGTTGGACTACTCGGGCTTACTGATAGGGCGGTAGCCCTTTTTGAAAGGATGCCCTTTTTTAGCCAAGACCCCTTTGTCACAGAAGAAGAGATAAAGATGGCGGTCAAGGTAGGGCATAAAGAAGGTGTTCTGGCAGAGAAGGAAGGAGAAATATTTAAGAGTATCTTTGAATTTGGTAAGACTACTGTTAAGGAAGTTATGGTCCCCGTAGAGAAGATAGTGGCCGCTCCGGTGGGGTCAGAAACAACCGACATCCTGAAACTGATTAAAAAAGAAGGTTTTTCTCGCATACCCATCTATCGAAACTCCCTGGATGAAATCATCGGTATTGTCCACGCCAAGGATTTTGTGACCTACCTGGGGGAAGGAAGGACATCGTCCCGGATAGATTTAGCTAAGATAGTCCGACCGGCTTATTTTGTGAGAGAATCAAAAGAGGCAGGCCAACTCTTACGAGAACTTCAACGGGGAAAAATCCAGATGGCGATCATTGTCAACGAAGAAAACCATGTCTCTGGTCTGGTCACTATGGAGGATCTGCTGGAAGAGATCGTAGGAGAAATCCAGGACGAGTATGATATGGAGTAAGCCGAGGGCGGATTTCAGTTGGCGGAATAGTAACTGCTCAAAACTAAGTTAAGCAGTTAGTTGGGAGACAAAGCAAAATTCCCTCTCCCTTGATGGGAGAGGGATAGGGTGAGGGTGAAATGGGCGGGCAATATTATTACTCTTGCTAAAAACCTTATATTAAGAAATATAGATGGGGTATTAGCAACAATAAGAGAGGGTTGTTTATTTCACCCTCCCCTAACCCCTCCCATCAAGGGAGGGGAAGCTTTTATGCCAACGCTGTCGTCGGTACAAAAGGAGATGAAACTTAACCCATAGCGCTATAATCTGTAATGAGCTTACTTTTTTAACTTGATTTTGAGTAGATACAGCGTTCACTATATCCGGTAACTACTCGGGTAATCGGTTGTCGGTGATCAGGTTATCGGTGGGTAGAAAGTGGTGATCGGTCGTTACTGATTACCGATCGCCCGATCACCTGAGCAGAGCCGCCTTAATCCGGGCTAAACACCGGTCTCTTCCCAATACAGAAATAAGGCGAACCAATTCCGGGCCGTGTAATTGGCCGGATAAGGCTACCCGAATAGGCATAAAAAGAGACTGGCCTTTCATCCCAAGCTCTTGTCCCACAGCTTTAATTGCCTCCTTAACTGATTCAAGATCAAGCTCAGGCAAGGTCATTAATTTTTCTCTAAAGGCATTTAATACCCGGGGAGATGATTCCGCCTTTAATACCTCGACTGCTTCCGCGGCTATCTGAACGGTAGAATTGAAGAAACAGTCAACTTCGCCGGCAATCTCTGATAAACAATTTAATCTCCCCCGAACCAGGTCCACCATCTCCCTCAATTTTTCCCCTTCATAATCTTCCGGTGCAAATCCTGCTTGCCTTAAATAGGGAATGACCAGATCAGTCACTCGTTCCAGGTCAATCTGCTGGAGATACACCCCATTCATCCAATTCAACTTGGCCGTGTCAAAGATGGCCGGATTTTTAGTGACCCTCTCCAAAGAGAATCTCTCCACCAGCTCTTCTAAGGAATATATCTCTTCTCCGGTGGTGGCTGCCTCCTCAGGGGACCAGCCCCTCAGAGCCAGATAATTAACCACGGCTTCAGGCAGATAACCCAGTTGGCGGTATTGGCCGACCGAAGTTGCCCCATGCCGCTTGCTCAATCGCTGTCCATCTTCTCCCAGGATCATCGGGATGTGGGCAAAAACAGGCAACTCAAACCCAAGGGCTTCATACAGCAGGATTTGACGGGGGGTATTAGACAGATGATCATCCCCTCGAATAACGTGGGTGATCTTCATCAAGGCATCATCAACTGTAGCGGCGAAGTTATAGGCCGCCAGGCCATTGGAACGGACAATAACAAAGTCCCTGATCTGATCTCGATCAAATTCCACCCGCCCCCGGATCTTATCGTCTACTACAATCCTGTCCCTCTCTTCAGGGACCTTAAAGCGGATAACCGGGGAACGACCCTCGGCGCGCAAGGCTTCTGCCTCCGCCGAGCTTAAGCTCCGGCAGCGACCGTCATAGCCTGGGAGTCTTCTTTCCTCAAGCGCTTGCACTCGCCGGGCCTCTAATTCCTCAGCCGTGCAATAGCAGCAATAGGCATGTCCCTTATCCTGTAAAGCGGCCGCATAGTCAAGGTATATCTGCTTTCGTTCTAACTGACGATAAGGCCCAAACTCACCTCCGACATCAGGCCCTTCATCCCAGTCAAGTCCCAGCCATCTCAAGGAGTCAAGAATGACCTCAATGGACGATTCGCTCGATCGAGCCTGATCCGTGTCCTCTATCCTCAGGATAAAGACACCACCTTCTTTTCGAGCCAGAAGCCAGTTGAAAAGAGCCGTCCTGGCTCCCCCAACGTGAAGATACCCGCTGGGACTGGGGGCAAACCGAAGACGAATGGTCGTCTGGTGGTGGGTAGTGGTCATTTTTTTACCTCTCGTATCTTTCCTTCCCTCTCTTCTTTTCTGACAATACTTGCTACGGCGTAAGCCGCTATTCCCTCGGCATGTCCGATAAAGCCTAGTCCTTCAGTGGTAGTGGCCTTAATATTTATTTGATCCAGAGATATTTTTAGGATAGGGGCGACTGTCTCTCGCATCTGGAAGATATAAGGGGCTAATTTGGGAGACTCGGCTACGATGGTAGCATCAATATTGTTGATCTGATAGCCCTTGGCTTCGACCATCTTAACCACGGTCTCCAGCAGCTTCAGGCTGGAAATATCTTTAAAGCGCCCATCGTTATCCGGGAAATGCTGCCCGATATCTCCGGCCCCAAGGCTTCCCAATAGGGCATCACAGATAGCATGCGTGAGGCAATCCGCATCAGAATGACCTAAAAGCCCCTTGGTATGAGAAATTTTGACGCCGCCAAGAATCAGATCTCTACCTGCCGCCAGACGATGAACATCGTAACCTATGCCTGTTCGCATGGCCAGAAACTCCTTAGAGGCTGTCTGAAAAGTCCCGTTAGGGACGTAATGTTTATAGACATGAGCGCCCACCGTTATTTTTAGCCCCGTTAGGGGCGACATGTTCGCTTTGCTAAGTTTACTTCTTGAACATTTCGCTCCTAACGGAGCTTGGGTTTATGAGAAAAACGGCTACTATAAACATTTTGCCCCTACGGGGCTGATTAACACATCAACTTTTCAGACACGCTCTTAGCCCAGACCGGAAGTCTGTGTTACAGTGATACAGGCATCCTACCTATAATTTTTACAGATTGGAAGTCTGTCTCACCTTAGCCCAGACCGGCAGTCTGGGTTACATCTCTGCTCGCCTTTAAGATAACCGTTCAGGTATGCACGAATTAGCACGGATAAATAACACAGGACAGAAGGCGGAAGTGTAGGCCCTGTCCGTGCTTGTCCATGTCCGTTCCGTAGACGGACAACCACAAGGGTTGTCCCTACAGCCTAAGGACAGACCCTAATCACGGACACGGCTCACGGATTTTCCGTGTTTCATCTGTGTGCATCTGTGGCTGAACGGTTACCCTTTAAGATAATCTCCGCTAAGGCCAGATCATTAGGCGTGGTAATCTTCATATTTTCATTAGATCCTGGGACCAATCGGACAGGCACACCGATACGCTCCAGCAACGAGGCCTCATCGGTTCCATAAAACCCCTCAGCATAAGCCTGCTTAAAGGCCCTTTCCAGGATCTCACGCTTAAAAGCCTGAGGTGTCTGAACAGCCCAGAGCCTTGACCTGGGAAGGGTCTTCTTTACCCAGGCCGGGTTTCGCGTTCCCCCGGTAACAGGCGACGGTGGACGATGGACGGTGGAAGGTGGGCAATAACTCCCTAATTTAATCGTATCCGTCACCGGCACCCCTAAGATAGCCGCTCCATCACGAGCCGCCGCCATGATAACTTCTTCTATTAACTTAAGGGTAAGGAAAGGGCGCGCTCCATCGTGAACCAGCACTAATTCTGTTTCAGGGGGGACATTAGATAAGCCATTATAGACAGAATCCTGCCGCTCCCTTCCTCCCTTGACTATCCGGAGGACCTTTGAGAACCGGTAAAACCTGACAATCTTCTCCAAAACCCTGTCTATTTCACCCTGGGGCACTACTAATACGATGGAATCTATCAGCGGAGATTGTTGGAGAACTTTGAGGGGATAGTATAAGAGGGGATGCCCGCCCAGATCGAGGTATTGCTTCGGACGGCCCATTCGCTGGCCTGATCCGGCCGCCACCACTATAGCCGCTATCTTCACCGGCCTTCATCCTGAAATTTGGTAAAGATCATCCGACCGGCCGTGGTTTGTAAGACACTGGTTACAGAGACGGTTACTTTCTCCCCAATATGCTCTTGCCCATTATCCACCACCACCATCGTCCCATCATCCAGATAAGCTACCCCTTGACCAGGCTCCTTACCTTCCTTGATAATATGGACAGACATCTCTTCACCAGGCAAAACTACAGGCTTTAATGCCTCAGCCAGTTCATTTATATTCAGAACACTTGCTCCCTCCAACTCAGCCACCTTATTCAAATTATAATCATTAGTCAATATTTTGCCCCCGCTCTCCTTGCCCAGTCTAACAAGCTTGGCGTCAACATCTCTTAAATCGGGGTAGTCAGTCTCCTTAATCTTGACTTTTACATGGACCTTCTTCTGGATCTTATTTAATACATCCAACCCCCGCCGTCCACGATTCCTCTTTAGCGTATCCGAAGAATCCGCGATACGCTGCAATTCCCGGAGGACAAACCGGGGAATAATCAGCGTCCCTTCCAGGAAACCTGTCTCACATATATCAGCAATACGCCCATCAATAATCACGCTTGTATCCAGAATCTTTTCCTTTTCCCCCCTTTCCGAATACCACTCCGACCCCCAAGTAAGGATACCCGCTATATCTTCTCCCTTCTTTAGGGCGATTATCATCCCCAAATATCCCAAAATAAGGTTCAGGGGCAGGCTAAGGTAAAATTTTTTTATCAGGGTATCGGACAGAGCCAACACTAATAAATTAGCTATGATAAATCCTACCGCCAGACCGGTCGCCCCAACAATAATAGCCTTTCCCGGCACCTTCTGAAGTTTTATCTCGGCGCCGATTAATGCCCCTCCTGCCAGTAAGCCCACGATAAGACCCACAATTTGATTACCTAAACTATACCCAATAAAGTAACCGGCGCCTGCCGCCAGGATAATAAAAACAGCTCTAATAACCACCAGGACCAACATCTTTTCCCCCCTTTCCTGCCTGTTCTTTTTAAGTAACTGGGCTTGGTTCATCACCCGTAACGGTTTCTTTTTTTACTCCTTCGATGCTTCTAATATCTTGACAATAGTAGCATTTATCTTCTCCGGAGGAAGTTCTTGAACACAGGAAAGTTCGCTGATTATCAGTTGACAGGCGCTGTCAAGAAGTTTTCTTTCACCCGCAGAGAGTCCTTTTTCCTGGTTTCGATAGGAAAGACTTTTCGCTACTTCCGCTACTCGGTAGATAGAGCCGGATTTAATCTTCTCCAAGTTATTATTATACCGAACCTTCCAGTCTATCTCTTTCTCTTCTGCTTCGTTGTAATCCGACTCGAGGATCTCCAGCACCTTCGTTACTTCATTCGGCTTAATAACTCCCCTAAGCCTGACTTGATCGGCTGATTTCACCGGGACCATAACCTTCATATCGCCTATCAGAAGTCTTAAGACATAATATTTTTGCCACTCCCCCAGAATCTCTTTTTCATCAATGGCTTCAATAAGGCCGGCCCCATGTAAGGGATAAACCACTCGGTCACCAACATTAAACATCTTCCCCCCCTTTTAAGCATAAAATTTGAAAGGCTAAGCTATCTCTTTAGACCTTAGTATATCATAGAACCGAGTAGAAGTCAAAGGAAAAATTTTGGTAACTATTCTCAGCCACGGATGGACACGGATGAAACACTGATTTTTTTAATATATGAATCATTAAATCCGTGAACCGTGTCCGTGATTCGTGTCTGTAAGGCAACCACAGTGTTGGGCAACCACAAGGGGTTGCCCCTACTCTCACCTTTGTCTTCTGTCCTCTGCTATCTGCTATTTATCCGTGCTAATCCGTGTTAATCAGTGGCTGAATAGTTACAAATTTTGTAAGTTTACCACAGCCCCATTTTGCTCAGGGCCTCTTCTACCGTCGTGACTCCGATTAATTCAATCGAGGAGGCAAGCTTTCTATTTTTTAGGTTATATTGGGGGCATATACAGCGACTAAATCCCAACTTGATTATTTCCAGCAACCTTCGATCCAACTGACTGATAGCCCTGACTTCACCGGCCAACCCCACCTCTCCCAAAATAACCGTTACCTCGTCAATCGGTTGATTCCTATGATTTGAGACAATAGCGGCTACTATGCCCAGATCGGCGCCCGGTTCGGTTACTCTTATCCCGCCGGCCACATTAACAAAGCAATCGTAATTTCCTAAATGTAATCCGAGTCGCTTCTCCAGCACGGATAGAAGTAATGAGACCCGGTTGTAATCTACGCCTATGGCCTCCCGTTTGGCTAAACCAAAAGATGTGGGAGAAACAAGGGCCTGAATTTCAACCAAAATAGGCCGAGTGCCTTCCATTGAGGCATAAACTACTGAACCAGGGGCTTCATGAGGACGTTGGGCCAAAAAAGAGGCCGAAGGATTAAGGATCTCCATTAATCCCTTCTCCTCCATACTAAAAACCCCGATCTCACTAACTGAGCCAAACCGGTTTTTCACCGTGCGCAGGATACGATGAGTAAGGTGGTCTTTTCCTTCGAAATAGAGAACCGTATCGACCATGTGCTCCAGAACCCTGGGGCCGGCAATAGCCCCTTCTTTGGTTACATGGCCGACTAAAAAAGCCGATATTTCCTGAGACTTGGCTAAACGCATCAGTAGGCTGGTGCATTCTCTGACTTGAGCCACACTTCCAGGACTGCTCCCCATCTCCGGCCGGTATACGGTTTGAATAGAATCAATGATAATGACCTTTGGTTTGAGCCGTTCCACCACGTTTATAATAAATTCTAAATTGGTTTCAGCTAAAAGATACACCCGATCAGAATTAACCCCCAATCGATCGGCTCTGAGTTTGATTTGAGATAGGGATTCTTCTCCTGAAACATAGAGGATGGGACTAAGTTCACGACTGAAGTGGGCGGCGGCCTGAATAAGGAGGGTTGACTTCCCAATACCCGGATCTCCCCCGATTAAGACCAGGGACCCGGGAACAAGACCGCCTCCCAAAACCCGGTCAAATTCGGCGATCCCAATCAGGTGACGTCTTTGTTGGCTAAGCTTAACTTCGGACAGGAGTTGAGGATTCAAGCTGGAGGGATGAGTCAAGCCAAAGGAGGGAGGAGTGGCTATCTCTTCTGCCAGGCTGTTCCATGCCTCACAACCCGGACATCTGCCCAACCATTTGGCAGATTCATAACCACACTGCTGGCAGCGGTATTTGATGTTGCCTGGCAAAGGGATAACTCCTTTTTACTGATCACTTCCTAAGCAATTTCCAGGGATGCTTCTCCACATCCTTGACAAGGTTATTCATCGCCGAGATCGTGTCCATAAATTCTTTCTTCATTTTTTCATCATAAAAAAGGCCGCCTAAGAGGCCTTTCCCTTCTTCCAGTTGATGCGCCGCCCTTTGAAACCTGGTAGACATATCTTCCAGCCTGGCCGAAGTCTCTTTTAAATTGAGGAAAAAAGACTTAAGTTCATCTTCATTTTCTATCACTACCCTATCTATATCTTCCAGAAGATTACTGATTCGGCCAGAAAGGTCTTCTACTTCGGTCTTTAAGCGAAGAGAAGTTTCTCTAAACTCCTGCAAAGCCGTCCGCAGGTCATGCCTATTTTCACTTAAAATGTCCTGCAACTGACCTGAGGCCTCCTTGAACTGCTTAGTGGCCACTCGAAAATCACCCCTGTTTTCTTTTATAGCGGCTTGAAGTTCTCTCTCTATTTCCTTGATTCCCCTCGTAATTTGAGCGCTGTCCTCTTTAAGGGAAAGGGAAAATTCCTTCAGGTTATCAAAGGTAGAAATTATCTTATCTTGATTCTTTTCAAGGGTTTGATTTAGCTTGGTGGTTATTCCTCGAGTTTCTTTAAGGATAGCACTCAAATCCTCTAAGGCCTCTCCGCCTTTCAGCATATCACTAAGGACATTTACCGCCTGAGAAAGCTCCCTGGCAATCCTTTCTCCCTTAAGAAGCAGATCTCCTACACTCACAGGGTCCTCGCCAATAACAGTACTGCCTTCAGGTAGATAAGGTGAATCAGGCGATCCCGTAGTGATATCGATATATTTTTCGCCCATCATCCCCAAACTGTTAATGGTTATCCTGGAATCTCGACGCAGACGGGCAAAGGATTCTAACCAGAGAGTCGCATGAACCTTACTATCCTTAATCTTCATCTTTTTCACCTCGCCCACTTCCAGACCGGCTAACATGACCGGGGCGTCTACTTTTAACCCGCCCACATACTTAAAGATAACCGTAATGGTGTAGCCTGGCCGGTAGAAGTGATATTCCCCGAGGCTCATTATCAGCCCGCCTAAAATGAGGAGGGCTATGGTAACAAAAAGTCCGACTTTTAGTTCAGGCCGCATCGATTGGCTCCTAATACTGTTTCGGGTTTCGAGTTAGGAGTTAGGGGTGGCAGGCGATAAGTGGCCAGCTTTGAGAAGCTGCCATCCGTAACGCCTAAATAGGTATCTACTCAAAATCTGTACCGTTTCCTAACATCTTGAACACTTGACACTTTGATTATGGCCAGCGAAAAGGCCGAATTTGCCCGCACTTGGCCGCAAAATCAGCGTTTCGGCTGACTCACTGACTGTTCAACATGTTAGGTTACACTACATATCTACTCAAAATCAAGTTAAAAAAGTAAGCTCATTACAGATTATAGTGCTATGGGTTAAGTTTCATCTCCTTTTGTACCGACGACAGCGTTGGCATAAAAGCTTCCCCTCCCTTGATGCTTATCCTTACCCACAAATTGGGTAAAAGGATGGGGTAAACAAGAGCCTGCCTTGATGAAAATCAAGGATAAACCACGAAGAGCACGAAGCACACGAAGAAAAAATTATTTAAAGATTAGGATTAAAAGATTTGTTTTATCTTCGTGCCCTTCGTGTTCTTCGTGGTTTTTAAAAGATGTGGGTAAGGATAAGCCCATCAAGGGAGAGGGAATTTTGCTTTGTCTCCCAACTAACTGCTTAACTTAGTCTTGAGCAGTTACCTAAATAGTAACCCGTAACTCGCAACCTTATTGAATCGGCCCATTGGCTTCGCCGGTAATAAACTGATGAACCAAAGGGTCTTTTGTTTGTCTTATCTGATCCGGACTCCCCACCTCTATGATTCGGCCATCGTATAACATAGCGATTCGGTCAGCAATTTGGTAAGCACTGACTATATCGTGGGTTACTACTACCGAGGTTAAAGAAAGTTTTTTTTGCAACTCTTTAATCAACCGGTTTATTCCCGCCCCCCGAATAGGGTCTATGCCGGTAGTTGGCTCATCATAAAAGATGATCTCTGGCTCAGCGGCGATAACCCTGGCCAGACCCACCCTTTTCTTCATTCCTCCGGAAAGCTCAGCCGGTTTCTTATCCTCAATGCCTTCCAACCCAACCAAGACCAATTTTTCCCTAACCACCCTGGAGATAGTGGCTTCATCCAGATCGGTATTCTCATAAAGGAAAAATCCTACATTTTGCCTCACGGTTAAGGAATCAAAAAGCGCGGCTCCCTGAAAAACCATACCGGTTCGTCTTTGAATCTTCCGCAGATCTTCCCCTTCAAGTTGGGTAATATCTTGTCCAAACACCTCAATTCGACCGCGATCGGGTTTAAGGAGTCCTATAATCAGCTTTAGTAATACACTCTTGCCCACCCCACTCTGCCCAATAACAACCATAACCTCGTTCCGTCTGATGTGCAGATCAACTCCCTTTAAAACCTGATTGCCTTCAAAGGACTTCCAGAGATCGGTTATCTTGATCATTTGAGCACAACGCCCAAAACACAGACAAAGGCAAATTTTACCATCTGTGATAGGGCCACCTGAACCCCCGATAAATAGACTTATGGCAGACTTCTTCGATCTCCCTCACCGTGGTGTCTGGCGATATGCTTTTTATGAGGGCAGAGACCCAAAAAGTCGAATAATTAGACAATTGAATTTAAAAAATATAAAAAATATTGACAATTATGGTAAGGTATGATAAGTTGCCTTTGCTGTAGCTAACATTCCAATGACAAGCTCCTTCTATATAAAGTTGGGGAAAGACCTAACAAAATGTCCCCCAAATAGCCTCCTTTCATTGGCTATTTAGAGAAGTCTGTATGTCCTATTTGACATTACCTTTATTTTTTAATCTTTGCAAAATAGCCTGCCATATATCATCCAATCTCAACTTTTTTACCCAACTTTCAATGTAACCTTTATCAATCATATCACCAGATATTTTGAGCATACTAATTATATCTCTAATATGTTTTTCTGATTCTCCTTCTTTATAATATCGCATCTTCATAATTATTACATCCTCAGGAGAGGCAAAATTTGCTTGTGTATCTTCAATTGGAGAAAACCTTTTTATCCTTGCAAACCGGCTATTATCAAAGGCATCTTTTTTACAGATAATAATATCTATTTTTAAACCAGATGCTGGATGTATAATATTAAATTGATATTTATGCCTGATTGCATCTCTTATTGCATCTTCACTTATATAAAATTCATCTGAAGGAAATAATCTTAACAATCCTGAAATATGCTGTTCCCCAATATCTGCTACTACATCAATATCATTGGTGAACCTCGGTTCTCCATAGAATATAGAAGCAATAGAACCTGTTATAAGATATTGAATTCCAAGTGATTTAAAGGCATTTACCAGATGTTTAAGTAAGTCATATTGTTCCATGGGATAATCTCCTTACTACTTCATAGTGAATTTTTTCCTCATCCCAGTTAGGATGTAAAGAAGATAGATAATTTGTTAATTGTTTCTTGGCAGATTCCCATAAATTAAATGCAATAATTAGCCTTTGCTGTGGAGTCTTTTCTCTCAATACCTCAATCATTAATTCATCTAAAACTTCAATATTTCTTTTTTCAAGATTCATAATTACCTCATCTAAAATCCAAGGTAAGCGTTCAGCCACTGGCACAAAGACACAACCTCGATGCTCGATCCTCGATGCTCGATACTCGATACTGGATACAGGATCCTTTACCAGCTTCGAGCATCCAGCATCCATGTGATGAACGGTTACAAAGATCCAGTATCCAGGATCGAGCATCCAGGATCGAGCATCGAGGATCGAGTTTGCGTCTTTGGGCCTTAGTGGCTGAACGCTTAAAATCCAAGAGCCGCTTCCTGATCCTGTCAGGAACAGGTATAAATAGTATAAGGATAATATTGCCTGATACCCAATATGGAACAGTAGAGCAAGTAAGAAGATGGATAAAAGTTCTATGAGGACTTTTCGTTAATAACTACTATACCATAAGATTAATAGAAAAGCAACCTGATTTTGAAGGCAAGGTGAGGGTTATTTTATGATGGCCAGTTTGCCGGTGGATAGAAGGCGCCAGTGGTCGCTCCCTGACGGTCGCGGCTCGGATCGGCTTTAGGATAAGCTCTTAATCTCTGAGTCTTTGTGGCTGGAAAGGTTAGATTTTACTTGACTTTTTCGCCAAAAAAAGGTATAATAGACCGGATGAAAAAAGTTATTTTCGGGGGAGTGGGACTGTTTGTTCTTTTACCGATTCTGGCGGCCGGCTTAATAATAATTACGGCTTACATTGATGCCAGATATATAGAACTCAATTGGATAAAGGTAGAAAAAGTAAGAATAAAATGTCCACCCCTGGCCGAACCATTAAAGGATGTTAGGATTGTTTTTATTGCGGATTTACACGTAAGAGGTAAGATAGGATATCGGGAGAGACGGTTAGTCAAAATTGTCAATGATTTAAAACCAGATATTATCTTACTGGGAGGCGATTATATTGTAGAAGAAGATGACCTGGAAGCTTCTCTTGAGGTCCTGGGCAACCTGCAAGCCTCTCAGGGGGTTTTTGGGATAAGGGGTGACTATGAACACGTAATTTTTGATCAAAAGGAATTAGTTCAGCGGTTGAGGAGGGCAGGAGTAATCCTCTTAATGGATGAGACCAGAAAGATTCGGATAGGAGATCGTCCTCCTTTTTACCTATTAGGAGTTGACGTTCATCGCAAAGTAATAGATGATTTGGAAAGGATAATGATTGATCTTCCGAAGGAGGCCCCTACTTTACTGCTGGTACATCAGCCGTGGGTAGTGGAACCTGCTTCTGAGATGGGTATTGATCTTGTTCTGGCGGGTGACATCCACGGTGGCCAGATGGGGATAGCCTGGATCAGGGAATTGACAGAGGATTATGCCCGGCTTAAGTATGTAAGCGGTCTCTATCAAGTGGGGAACACCCTTCTTTATGTCACGCGTGGGATAGGCTGGACCCATAAACAGATCAGATTTCTGTGTCGGCCTGAGGTGACCTTAATCAAGATAGTAAAAGATGGTTGGGCTGATAAGCCACGGGTGCCCAAAGAATTTAAGGGGAAGAGTTGGTTACAGACGGTGGCGCTCAAGGGATGGACGCGTTTTAAAGAGATAGTCGGGATACATTTGATGGATGGGGAATAGGTAATCGGTTATGGGTGATCAGGTTATGGGTGGATAGAGATCGACCGATAACTGATCACCAATTACCGGAGGCCGGAGCAGTTACAACCTGGAGACAGGGGAGAGGAGAAGTGTCTACATAATTAGACAGGGTGTTTAATTATTATACACTTATCTAACTTATTGGAAATAAAATTGTTAAGTGTAAATTTTTACCAAATGACCGAAAAAGTGTTTAAATAAATATACACAGGCTGATAGTCAAAAAAAGGGGGCCTTAATTTTTTTAGCTTTCTTACCCCAAGTTTAATAAAGAGTTAGAGGTGGGTAAATATATTTCTTTCTGACTTGGCATAAAAGTTGCTATATTTCTAAAGCAAAAGAGCAAAAGACGATGTTTATCGTTGCGGCTAAGGGCGCTTTGTCATAGGCAGCCACCTTCCTGAAAACTTCAAGTTTTCAGGAAGGTGGAGGAAGAGGTGACCAAGAGCCGAGAGGATAAACATCGCCAAGCAAAAGATGAGAGCTTGCTTAGAAGAGAGGTTTGGTGATCTACCGATGGAGACGAGTAACTATAGAAGGGCAAGTTTTGTTTTGGACCGCGATTTGTGTTTAACTATTAAAAGAGGGATTGATATTATTGTTTCCTCGCTGATGGTGATCTTATTGTCTCCATTGTTGCTGGCGATGGCTACTATTATTAAGTTGGATTCAAAGGGGTCGGCTTTATTCAGACAACAACGGGTGGGGAAGGACGGCCGTATTTTTACGATGTATAAATTTCGGACGATGAGAGTTGATGCTGAGCTGGCGAGCGGTCCCGTATGGGCTAAGAAAAATGATCCCCGGGTTACCAGAATAGGGAGTTATTTGCGAAAAACTCGAGCTGATGAATTGCCTCAGTTAATTAACGTGTTAAAAGGAGAAATGACCCTGGTAGGGCCTCGTCCGGAACGGCCGGTTTTTGTGAATGAGTTCAAACATACTATTCCAGGATATAAAGCCAGATTAAGTGTGAAACCTGGTCTGACAGGTTTAGCCCAGGTTCGCTACCGGTATGATTCTTCTATCTGTGATGTAAAGAGAAAATTGAGGTATGATTTACTTTATGTAAAACGTATGTGTCTAATGTTGGATTTAAGAATCCTTTTTCAGACGGTAGAAGTTGTTCTGACTGGAAAGGGAGCTCACTAAAAGAAGGAGGGAAGGGGTGATGGACGAGACGTTCAAAGAAGTAAAGATTTAATAAAATTTAGGGCTCTTCTATCAAGATAAGGGGGGAGGTCAGCCATAAAAAACCCGGGTTTTCCTCCCAAATCTAAAATAGAGGGTGACAGCCATTAACAATTATCAATTAATAATTATCAATTGACCATTATCAATTGACCATTGTTAATGGTTTAGTGACCATTATTAATAACTAAAGGGTCAAGGCGGATTCGGGGGTAATATGGTAAGTATGGAGGTA
Organism: bacterium; assembly: GCA_040753085.1. NCBI lineage: Bacteria > bacterium. Next base: position 15,762 of record JBFMHI010000023.1, read on the forward strand.
TCAGGTGTCAGGTATCAGCCGTAAAGAGTGAGTTAATGTGATGTCTGACCTGTGATAGCTGAGGGCATTTACCTCTCGAATTCGTCTTGAGCCTAAGTAATAAGGGCCAGAAGAGCAGTTCCTCCAGGGCTAAACAAAATTAGGGCCAGGGCCAAACAAAATTGAGGTAGGGGGCGTTCCCAAAAAGTACCATGGGTGATACTTGGGGAGCGTCCCCTGCCTTTTTTGTAAACGTTCAGCCACTAAGGCACAAAGACACTAAGAGTTAACAATTCCCATTTGTAACTACTACTCAGGCAGATAGGCGGAAGACTGAGGCGCCGGCTTAAAGGATGGCCTGAAGAATGTGATCGGGTAGGGGAATGTGCGACTCAACTGCTCTGGACAAAAATCAGCCCGCAAATGGCCCGGCTCTACTGAATGGGCTTTCATTGAAAGAATTGGCTAACCACAGGCTGCCAGACCGCTTATTCCAAAATCAAGGAGTCGGCCACCAATTGCCAGAGGTATTTGACTTCAATATCCAGATCATATTCCTTAGTTAAGGCCTTCATTATCATGTCGCGGCAATTGGAACAAGAGACAATGACCATTTCTGCCCCGGAGTTCCTTATTGATTCTGCCTTGCGCCGGCCATGGTATTTGGCCGCATCCTTATACGGACCGGCCCACATTCCTGCCCCGGCCCCGCAACAATAGCTGTTTGACCTATTAGGATGCATCTCCACAAAATTCTCGCAGCACTGGTTAACGATCCACCTGGGCTCTTCATAATATCCCCGGCCAAAAGACATCTCTATCTTTCGACCATGGCTGCAAGAATCATGATAGGTAACCAGTTGTGGATGTCTGGACTTATCTATCTTTATCCGGCCCTCTTCCAAGTATTTCTTGAGCACATCATAAAGATAGACATAGTTCCAATCATTCAACGCCTCTGGAAACCATTTATGTATGCCCATTCGACAGGCTAAGGAACCACCCCCGCAGTCAGGCAGGATCATGGTCTTTGCCTTTAACTTATACATATTATCTACCTGGTGCGTTACAATGGCCTTGTGAAGCTCGTCATTAGCCGTAAAAAAGCCCCAGTTATATGAATCCCAGTTTTCTGAGGGAACGGTCCAATCTTCTTTAGCGGCATAGAATATCTTCCACCACCATTTCATATCATCCGGCTCGCCAAAGACCTCCTTGGAATTAGGAAAAAAGAGGTAATTAGCCCCTTCTTTATCAACTGGCACCTTAATTCCGGTAAGCCCTTCTGCTTGATCTAACTCTTCGGCGCTATCTTCCAGCAGCCAGAGGTAGTCTCCTTGTGGCACGCCGATGTGATTCCCTTTTTCCACGCACGTAACTGCTCCCTTATGAAGAGAACCCGGGACATCTTCCCTGGCTCGCATTGCCTTAAGGGTCTTCTGGATAGGCGCCATATCGACTCCCATCGGACACTCCCGGTTACATCTCAAACATCCCGTGCACACCCAGGGCCACCTGGAGGCAACCACCTCTTGTTCCAGCCCATAAGCCAGCATGCGATACACCTGTCTCGGGTCCATCTCATCAATGCCTGAAGATGGGCATCCGGCCACACAGGTCCCACAGGTTAAGCAGGCATTCATGTTGGCCGTCTTCAGAATTTCCCTGACTTTATCAGAGACATCTTTCGGTTGAATAATCGCTTCCATTTCTAAACCTCTAATTCAATGGCGAATCGTGAATCTGTAATCGTTCACCACATGATGCTGGATGCTCGATCCTTGATGCTCGATGTTCGATGCTCGATGCTGGATACTGGATCTTTTACCAGCATCGAGGATCGAACATCGAGAATCGAGAATCGAGCATCGAGGATCGAGTTTGTGCATTAGGGGCTGAACGCTTACCTATTTTTTTAATCTGCCATCCGCCATAATTTAATACTCCTTCGGCATCTCATTCAACTCGGCTAAGGTAAACACCGGCCCGTCCTTACAGACATAATACGGCCCGACATTACATCGACCGCAAATGCCAATGCCGCATTTCATCCGGTTCTCAAGCGACATGATGATAGTCTCTGGTGTAAAACCAAGCTCGGTCAGGACAGGTTGAGTAAACTTTATCATAATGGGAGGACCACAGACCAGGGCATAGGCATTATCGGCTGATGGAGCCACCTCTCTGGTTACCGCCGGCACAAACCCGACTTTTCCGTCCCACCCTTCAGCCTCCTTATCAACCGTGACATTCAGGGCTATGTCATCTCTGTCTTGCCATTCCTTTAACTGATCCTTGTAAAGAAGCATGCCTGGCGTTCGAGCGCCATAGATGACGGTAATATTACCAAACCTGTCCCGGTTTTCAAGCATATAGGCGATCATTGATCGCAGGGTGGTAAAGGCAAAACCTCCGCTCACGATAACGACATTCTTGCCTTCCAGTTCATCTATCGGATAAGGCCTGCCCAGCGGGCCACGAACCCCCATCACATCGCCCACCGACATATTATGCAAATGCGTGGTCACCACCCCTACCTTGTTTATCGTAAAGAGAAGATGCTTACCCTCCGTCGGCGAGGAGGCGATGCCGATGGGTATCTCTCCCTTGCCGGCAATGGAGAGCTCGGCAAACTGGCCAGGCGTATACCTGAAGACCTGCTCATCCGCCTGGTTCAGGAAGACCAGCTTGAACGTCTTCAGGTTCCTGTCCTCGGTCTCGGTGATGATCTCTTCGATTCTGACCGGCTTCGGTATGTATGGGTTATTCATGGTTGAACCTCAATTAAATCAGAATAGTAACTATTCAGCCACAGATTTACACGGATGAAACACTGATTTTTTGTAAGCGTTCAGCCACTAAGGCACAAACTCGATGCTCGATGCTCGATCCTGGATACTGGATCCTTTACCAGCATCGAGGATCGAGCATCGAGGATCGAGCATCGAGCATCCAGCATCATGTGCTGAACGGTTACGCTCTGTGTTTAGCTGTTCATTCTTTTGACTAATTGGCGGACATCTATATTAACCGGACACAACTGGATACACCGTCCGCAGCCAACACAGGCCATCCGGTCAAATTTTTCCTGGAAATACTTAAACTTGTGCATAAACCGCTGTCTGAATCGTTCTTTCTTGGTCGGTCTGGGATTATGGCCGGTGGCATGGACGGTGAAAATGGGAAACATACAGGAGTCCCAATGGCGCATCCGGACACCTTCCGTATCTATCACCTCATCCTGGATGTCAAAGCAATGACAGGTAGGACAACTATAGGTGCAAACACCGCAGGCGATGCATATTTCATAGAAGGCATCCCAGGAGGGATCATCAAAAAGCTCCATCGTGGTTTTGCCCTTAATCTTATCCGTGGCCACACCTGAATCAACCGATTTCACGGCAGCGTCCTTGATTTTGTTGGCCTTATCAATTGAAGCAGAATCAGCCTCTGACAGACCCTTTTTATCTTTCAGCAGGGCCTCGCCCTTATCCGTCAACACCGTGGCCACATATTTATCTCCCACCTCGGTTAGAAGCACATCCAGTCCCTCTGTCGCAAAGGGGCCACCCTTATCAAAAGAGGCACAAAAGCAAGTTAAAAGGGGCTTGTTACAAGCCAGGCCGACTACCGTCGTCTTCTCCCGACGCCGCAGATAATAGGCATCCTCATATGCCTGCCCGCCCTGGTTAAAGACTTTGTCCAGGATAACTAAGCCGGCCGCATCACAGGGCCGGACCGCAAATATCACCTGACCCTGTTCCAGAGGCTCTATATCCTTCATAATGAAGGCCTCTTCTGACTGCCGGTCAGTGGTAAAGGACATCATCTTCTCACATTGGGGGAACAGAGCATCTTTAGGTGACAGTCGTGTATTGGCTGAATCAAGCACGGCTTCCTGGCCGTCAGTAATAGGCTCAAACAGGAGATTACCCCCTTTCATAACAGGGGCAATTACGGCCATTTTACCCGTCAGTTCTGTTAATAAGCCGGCCATATCTTTCTTATCGATTAGCATCTGTTTCATATTACACCTTTTAGTTACACTTTTTCTTTGACAAACATCTATTTACCTGCTATACTTTTAGTAGCCTTTCGGCTATAAAAGGTCAATCAGTCGACTGCTCTGTATTATTTAATAAACCCCTGTGGGTCTTTCTCCGTATACACCCCCAGCGGTGGTATGGCCTCAAGACTCAGGCCGGCCTCATACCCAAAAAGCCCCTTGACTTCTTTCTCCAGCTTTCTGGTTAACTCCCGGACATTGATTCCCACCGGACATGCCCTTTTACAGGCGCCGCAGTCTGTGCAGCGACCGGAACAGTGGTAGGCCCTGAAGATATGGAAGGTCTTCACATCCACCGGATTGGTTGACTTACCACACCACTGGGGTTGGGAATCATCCACAAAGCACTGCTCGCAATAACAGAGCGGACAGGCATTTCGACAGGCATAGCAGCGGATGCAGGTTGAATACATCTCCTCAAAATGCCTCCAGCGCTCATCCGCCGTCATAGCCTCAATCTTTGCCACAGCCGTATCTATATCACCGCCGGCTGTTTCATCAACCTTAGCCCCGATCAGTTCATCAAACACCACTGGATTGCGATGCTGACAACCCTGGCAGTTATCCTGTAGAATATCGCTCAAGGCCACCGTGCTTTCTTTACCCCCAGCCTTAACAACCACCTGCTCACCATCCTCAACCAACTCAACCTCCAGACTTCCCGCCACTCTCATAACCTTTGCCCGGTCAATCATCCCGGTACACGGCACACCAATGATATAAACATTCTCCCTTTTGATCTGGTTCTCCACGACCAGGCCAACAATGCTTCGACTATCGCATCCCTTAGCAATCACCGCCATTTTCTCTGTCCTTTTGGGCAGATAATTAGCCAGATTGACCCCGCAGAAGCGATCCCAATGAAGGCCGGCGGCTTCTGCCTCTGTTCGAACCACGGTGGGAGCACTGATTAGCGGAATAGTCCCAGGCCTGAACCCAACCACCGCCTCAACCTTGTTTTCTGCCAACAGATGGCCGGCTATCTCTCTTATCTTATTAGATATGTCTTGCATCTATGACACCTTCTTATTCAACCGACGAGACGGTCCAATAGCCCTGACCGCTTCCGTCACCTCGCTGATCACTTCAGCGAACCGCTCGCCCTCAGCCGCAGACACCCAAGAGAAGTGGAGCCGGCCTTCTTCTATGCCCATGTAATCCAGCAGGCTTCTGAAAAGGGCAAACTTGCGCCGGGCAAAATAGTTACCTGAAAGATAATGACAATCCCCCGGATGACACCCTGAGACCAGAATGCCGTCCGCTCCTGAACGAAGGGCAGCCAGAATGAATTTAGGATTCATCCTGCCAGAACAGGGGATACGGATAACCCGCACATTAGGTGGATATTGCCTCCGGCTAACCCCAGCCAGGTCTGCCCCAGCATAGCTGCACCAGTTACATAGAAAGGCGATGATCTTCGGCTGCCAGTTCCCGGTTTCGGGTTCGGGGCACCCGCTTGCGGGTCGTTGGGTTTCGAGTTCTCGTTTTTCGGTTGTCATTATTACCTCTCCTCGGCCTTGATCATCGCCGTCACTCTAAGATTTTACCAACTTTCCTCTTCGGCCTCTCTCGCCTCAAGACAGATCAGGTCTGTTACCGAGACCATACCAACCGGCCAGGAAGGATCGACCACCACTAAATGCCGCACGCCCTCTTCCTTCATCTCTCGGTATACCTTCTGAACAGACGTAGAATGGTAAACGGTCTTAAGGGTAACGGCCATAATTTCTTCTATCCTGACCTCCGCCGGGTTTAACCTCTCGGCCAGGACCTTTTGAATAATATCTCTTTCGGTCAAAATACCGACTATCTCTTTTTTGCTTCCCACCAGGAGAGACCGGATATTATGTTTCTTCATCAGCTTAGCTGCCTCAAAAACGGTAGTTTCTCCTGACGCCGCCACCAGGTTCTTATTCATTATCGTTTCTACCGGTTTTTCGTAAAGATGGGGAATCATTTATTCAGCCTCCCTGTAAACAGTCAGGTTATCGGTTATCAGTAAGGAGTAACCAGTAATCAGTTATTACTGATCACCGATCATGACTCCCTGGGATATAAAATGTCCCGCACAGAGATAAGGCCGACCTCTTTTCCTTTATCGGTCACCAAAAGATGTCGCACCTTCCAGCAGGCCATAGCGTAGTAGGCCTCAGAAATAGACGTCTCAATAGCAATTGAAACCGGTGGTCTGCTTACCAGTTTCTCAATAGATACCTCTTCAGGGATAAGTCCTTCAGCCACAACCTTACGCACTATATCCGTTTCAGAGATCATACCAAAAATCTTCCCTTTTAAAGTAACCAAAAGAATGCCCACCTTATGCTCATTCAGCATAACCACGGCCTCACTTACCCGCTGCTTAATGTCAATAGTCAAGAGATTGGTGGTCATTACCTCGCCCACCGATTTTTCAAAAAAAGTAGTCATTGTCATCCAGCCTTTTCGATTTTCTTTATTGACATATCTCTTAGAAGATGTTATAGTATAATCAAAAAATTCAGGAGGAGGGTTCAGCAATGCCTCAGACTGTTCAGATCCCAGTAGAGCTTCTTACTAAGATGACCAAATCTCTTCATCTATTTGAGGAACTGAGTGAAGAATTAGAAGACTATCTTCTAACTCAAGATCCTGCTTTTATTGCCAAAATGCGTCGTGCTCGTGCTAATCACTTATCAGGTAAGGTACGACCATTATCTGATTTTCTATCCTGAACCTGCTGTCTCCACCATAGCCAGCACCTGCTCATCGCTAAATCCATAAAGCCTTGGCGCGGCCATCCGGCATGTGGCCACACAGGTGCCACACCCTTTACAGAGGGCTTCTTTTATCTCGGCCTTACCATTTTCATTCATTTCTATCGCCTTGTAGGCACAGACATTTTCACATAGACCGCAACCGGCACACAGATTTTGATCAATGTAAGCTATCTCCTCACCGACCATAATTACTTTCTTGGAAAGCACTGTACTCGCCCGCGCCGCCGCCGCTTTGGCCTGGGCAATGGATTCACCCAGAGGTTTAGGATAGTGAGCCAGTCCGGCTACAAATACACCCTCCGTGGCAAAATCTACCGGCCTCAGTTTCATGTGAGCCTCCAGGAAAAAACCATCCTCATTAAGCGGCACCTTGAAATGCTGGGCCAGGTCTTTAACCGGATTGGCTACAATGGCTGGCGACAGGCAGACAAAATCTGCCTGAAGTCTCACCTTTCGACCCACGACAGGATCCGTCACCAGCACCTCCAACCCCGTATCTCCCTTTTTAACTTCGGGTTTATCATCCTCTTTGTAGCGGATAAAGATGACCCCCTTTGAACGGGCGGTCAGGTACAGTTCTTCGTTAAAACCATAAGTTCTCACATCCCGATAAAGGACATAGATGTTCATATCCGGATTCTGCTCTTTGAGTGATAAAGCCGTCTCCACGGTATGGGTACAGCAGACCTTGCTGCAATACGGCCGGTCCTTATCCCGTGAGCCAACACACTGGATAAAGACGGCGCCTCCCCTTCGTGGGTACTCGGGATGACAGATGGCGGATGGCCAATTTAAAAGCCTCGCATCCAGTTCCTGAGAGGTCATCACCCGGTCATCTTCACCGTAGAGATATTCACCTTCTGGAATATATGCCTGAGCCCCAACGGCGATAATGGCCACACCGTGTTCAATCCTTTTGACCTTTGACTTCTGACTTCTGACTTCTGTCCTAAAATTCCCCACAAATCCGGAGACTGACTCCACTTCACTATTTAGGTAGACAGAGATGTTATGGTGGCTGTTTACCTTTGCCATCAGGCTATTCAAGTAGGAGGCGACTTCCTGTCCCTGAAAATTGTGACGTAATTTAAGGGCATTACCGCCCAGTTTGTCTGACTTCTCAATCAAGGTCACCTTAAATCCCTGGTCAGCCAGGCTAAGGGCGGCTTCCATTCCGGCCACCCCACCACCAATAACTAAGCCGTCGTGGTTTAAAGTAAGATCAAATTCTCGCAGCGGTTGAAGTTTGGCCGCCTTTACGATGGCCATCCTTACCAGGTCTTTGGCTTTGGCCGTAGCATTTTCAGGCTCATTCTGATGCACCCATGAATCTTGATCTCGAATATTGGCCATTTCAAACAAGAATTTATTCAGGCCAGCCTCCCGGCATGTATCCCGGAAAAGCGGCTCATGGGTCCTGGGGGTACAGGCCGCCACAACCACCCGGTTTAACCCTTTTTGGCGGATTACCTCTTTCATCCTCTCCTGGGTATCCTGAGAACAGGTGTATAAGGCATTTTCAACATATCCAACAAAGGGAAGACCGGCCGCATAAGCTCTAACAGCCTCAACATCAACCACGCCTGCAATATTAACCCCACAGTGACAGACCCAAACCCCAATCCTGGGCGGCTGACCGGCAATGTTGATTTCAGGAGGCACCTCTTTTGTTTTTACCAGCGTCCCGCGCGCTTCGGCCAGGACCGCCGAGGCTTCACAAGCCGCCGCACTTGCCTCCATCACTGAATAAGGAATATCCTTTGGCCCATGTAATGCCCCGCAGACAAAAATACCCTCTCTTGAGGTCTTAACCGGTGCAAAGCCGTCTGTCTGGCAAAAGCTATGCGCATTAAGTTTAAGGCCCAGCCGGCCGGCCAGTTCCACTGCCTCCCTCACAGGCTCAAGCCCAATCGAAAGCACCACCATATCAAACACTTCTTCCCTGATTTGCCTGTCTTCATCCGTAAAAATAAGCCTCAGGCGCTCACCCTCATCCCCTACCGGATCAATGGTATGAATCCGGCTTCTGACGAAACGAACACCGTGTTCTTCCCGGGCGCGGTTGTAATATCTTTCAAATTCCTTGCCATAAGTCCGCATATCCATAAAGAATATAGCGGCCTCAAGCGGATGATCGGCGTGTTCTTTGGCGATTACCGCCTCTTTGATGGCATACATGCAGCAGACAGCCGAACAGTAGGTATTCTTACAGTGAGTTTGATCCCTGGAACCAACACACTGGAGCCAGGCAATCTTTTCAGGGTGTTTTTTGTTGGAAGGTTTAAGCAGATGCCCCTGGTTAGGCCCAGAGGCGCTTAGAAACCGCTCAAACTCCATACTGGTCACCACATTGGGATATCTTCCATATCCATAAGTGTCGTAGGCAGCAGGATCAAAAGGACTAAACCCTGGCGCCATAATTATTGAGCCGACATTAATATCAACCTTCTCTTTCTTATCCTCAAAATTTATGGCCTCACTGGCACAAAACTTCTCACAAAGACCGCATTTCTTCCCTTTAGCCAGCCGGAGGCATTTTTTGTCATCAATAACATATTTTAAAGGAACAGCCTGGGGATATTTGACGTAAATCGACTTGCGAGTGGAAAGCCCCATATCATATTCGTTAGGGACCTTAACCGGACATTTTTCAGCGCAGATGCCGCAGCCGATACATTTGTTCGGATCAACGTATTTGGGATGTTTAGTAACCGTTACCGTAAAGCTGCCGGCTTCTCCGCTGACATTCTCCACCTCTGACAGGGTGAGGAGCTCAATATTGAGGTTCTTGCCGCAATCAACCAGTTTGGGCGAGAGGATACACATGGAGCAATCATTGGTGGGAAAGGTCTTATCCAGTTGAGACATTACCCCGCCAATGGCCGGGGATTTTTCAACCAGATAAACATAATAGCCGGAATCCGCTAAGTCCAATGAAGTCTGAACACCCGCAATTCCGCCGCCCACTACCATGACCGAACCGATTGTCTTTTTGATTGGTTTGTTACTCATTGTAACGCCCCTTCCCCTTACATAGCAATATCTGTAAAGCCTTCCACCTTCAGTCTATCCACCTGATCGGTAAATGGCCCCAACGATAATCAATGTCCCTTATCTCAACCAACACTAAAGGTAACCGTTCAGCCACCAAGGCACGAAGACACATTAGTGTCTTTGCGGCTGAACACTTACCACTGAAGTTCAGATATTCCTCTATATATAAATTATATCTGTAGAAATTATATATATACCATACTCTCCAATATCTGTCAAGGGTTTTTTTAGGTTTTTGAAAAAAAATTCGACCTGTACGGTTAAGAAACCGCTGAAGCGGTTAGGAGGGGGACTTGTTCTCTACCGATTCACCCCGATAAATCGGGGTGCTATTCTCATCATCTCCTCATTTCTATCGAGATTAATATCCCCATTTCTACTGAGATTAGCACCCTAATTTATCAGGGTGATGCGAATAAGACAACATATAGAATCATAACCGCTTTAGCGGTTTCCAAGGCTCAGCCTAACCGTACAGGTCGAAAAGTTTCTTGACAAATCCAAATTTATAATGTATAATTCTCTAAATCATATAAAAGGATGATTTAGAGAAATGAAATACCTGGAGTTTAAGAATATTATCAGAAAATTTCCTATTATCTCCTCAAGTCATATCTTTAACCTAACTCCAAAACCGCGTTCTTTGAAGAATCAACTGACTATCTGGCAAAAGAAAGGTTTGCTAATCAAACTAAGGAAGGGATTATATATTTTAAATGAGCAAGACCGAAAGATTACCCCTTCAAGACTTTTCATCGCTAATGCCCTATACTTACCTTCTTACATCAGCACCGAATATGCCCTTTCCTACTATGATTTAATCCCTGAAAAGGTTGAAGACCTTACTTCTGTTACCACCAAAAAAACTATTAGTTTTAAGAATGTATTTGGCAGTTTTCATTATCAACACTTAAAGACAGAACTATTCTTTGGTATGAATCAGATAATGGATGAGAACAATCTACCAGTCTTCTTAGCCCATCCTGAAAAAGCCATGCTTGACTTCATCTATTTGAATCTAGAGGAGTTTAAGAATAAGGGGATGGATTTCTTTGAAGAGGCTTATCGGTTTCAAAATCTAAATATATTAAAGGAGAAAAGGTTGATGGAATTTGCTAAAAGATACAAAAATAAGGTGCTTATTGATGTAGTGAATAACCTATTAAATTTTATGCGAGAGAAGGGTTAACCAGTAATGTTAGATTTAATTAAAAAAGCCATCTTAGGAGTTGAAACGCGTGAGGCAAAAATTCATATTGCAAGGGAATTTTTGCAGTTGCTCACATTAAAAATCTTATATGATCGGGGTTATTTCAAAAACCTTGCCTTTGTTGGTGGAACAGCATTGAGGGTTCTTTACGACTTGCGGAGATTCTCAGAAGACCTTGATTTCTCGCTTATCAACCGCGAAGGCTATAATTCTGATGCCTTTTTAAGAAGTGTGGTTTATGAATTAAAGAAGAATGGATTTTCTCTGGATGTTAAAGAAGCAAAAGAGAAGACTGTTCAATCAGCTATACTTAAATTTAAGGATATCTTATTCACCTTAGGCTTATCTAACTTAAAGGCCGAGAAGTTGTCTATTAGAGTAGAGATAGATGCAAATCCGCCGACGGGCTGGGATACAAATATCTCTTTGGTAAATAAGTATTTTGTCTTTACGGTAACGCATTTTGATATTCCCTCTCTTTATGCCACAAAACTCCATGCCTGTTTTTTTAGAAAATATACCAAAGGAAGGGATTTCTACGACCTTTTGTGGTATCTTGGAAAGAAAACGCTGCCCAATTTCAAATTTCTCAATAATGCTATAGAGCAGACAGAGGGCAAAAAAGGTAATGTAGATGAGAGGAATTTTAGAGATTTTTTACAAGAAAAATTAGCCAGTATTGATTTTGGAAAGGTCAGGAAGGATGTAGAGAGGTTTATAGTAGATAAAAACGAACTCAAACTGTTGGATGCCCATTTAATCCTCAATCTCCTTGATAGTGTAGAATTGAAATCTATGTAACCGTTCAGCCACCAAGGCACGAAGACACGAATATGTGTCTTAGAGAGCAGTAGAGCCATAGAGCAGCAGTTCTGGAACTTTCAGAAAAGTCTTTAACTACTGGGCTACTGCTCTGTTGAGCTATTAAGAGATAGTAACCGTTCAGCCACAGATGCACACAGATGAAACACGGAAAATCCGTGAGCCGTGTCCGTGATTCGGGTCTGTCCTTAGGCTGTAGGGACAACCCTTGTGGTTGTCCGTCTACGGAACGGACATGGACAAGCACGGACAGGGACAAGCCCTGTCCCTACACTTCCGCCTTCTGTCCTGTGTTATTTATCCGTGC
>JBFMHI010000024.1 GCA_040753085.1 bacterium
TCATCAAGGCAGGCTCTTGTTTACCCCATCCTTTTACCCAATTTGTGGGTAAGGATAAGCCCATCAAGGGAGAGGGAATTTTGCTTTGTCTCCCAACTAACTGCTTAACTTAGTTTTGAGTAGTTACAGATAGTCAATATAACGCCGCCTCTGAGTTGAGAGAGAAAAGACCTCTCCACTCTCAATTCTTATCTGGCCATATCATATAATCTCCCATAGGCCTGGAACATCAAATCCTTATTATAATATTTGCGGCATCTTGCCTGGTTTTTGGCCCCCAGCCGGCTACGAAGCGGGGCATCATTTATCAATTGTTTCAGGAAAGAAGCGAAGCCGGTTTCATCTTCTTTATTCACTATATATGGTCGGTTTTCTTCAGTCACCATCTGTTTGATATCACCCACATCAGTCCCCACAATCGGAGAGCCAGCGGCCATGGCTTCCAGGACCGAAATCGGCATCTGCTCGGTATCAGAGGAAATACAAAAGATGTCGAATTTCTTAATTATTTCCGAAGGGTCTTCCTTATATCCTAACAACCTTACCCTTCCCCGGCTTCTTTTTTCGGCAATAAATTCTTTTAGAGCCGTATATTCCGGGCCATCGCCCACTATCCATAATTCAGCGCCGATATCCGCAGGTAACCGTGAAAAAATCCGGATCAACCGCCCCAGGTTTTTCTCCTTACGCAGCGGCGCTACGGTTCCGATGATAATATCGCCCTGGCCCAAAGATTTACTTTTTCCGGCTCGGGCATACTTAGCACAATCGACCCCATTGGGAACAAACTGCACCATACCCGGCTTGAGTTTCCAGGTCTGAAGCGCTATCTCTTTGAGTGTTAAAGAAGGCACAATAACCGCCAAAACATGAGACAAAAACAAGCGCCTGGTCCAGATCCGACGTCTCTTTTGAGCATATAATTCATCAGGCCTAAACCCCTCTTCTATATGAATATGAGGACATAGAGGCGAAAAATGATTCGCTATGGCCCACTCAATAGCCCCCCAGTTGTAGGTTAGCAGTAGGTCAGGATTAATCTTTTTTAAGGTGCGGCGAAATGAAATGACATTCCTGAAGGTATTTTTCTTATTAAACTTAAGTTGAAGAAAGTTTACCTCTATCCCTGGTTTCAACTTACCTTTAGCCTCATAATGGCTATCCATGGCCAAGATAGTATGCTTATATTTTGGGCCAAAATGGTTAATAATCTCACAGGTCCTAACCTGCGGCCCACCAACATCGAAGGTGGAGAAGATATGCAATAAGTGCTTCGACATAATTAATTATCGTAACTATTCAGCCACGGATTTACACGGATGAAACACTGATTTTTTATTTAAATCCGTGAACCGTGTCCGTAAGGGGGTTGGGCAACCACAGGGGGTTGCCCCTACTATTTATCCGTGTTAATCAGTGGCTGAATAATTACTTCTCTTCTTTCGGTATACCTCAATCCCCTTCCTAATAAACTCAGCCCTGTCCTGTCCCGGCCTCCAGTGCAGATCCCTTTTAATATCCGAGCAGTCGAACCGGGAGATCATACCTCTGGACTTAAGGTCCCTGTAACTGGGAAAAGGAGCTTTTCGCCGTTGAAGACCCACTTTAATAATCCATTTCCCCACTTCCAGCAATTCCATTTTCAGAGGCGACTGCGGAAGGTAGTGCAATTTTCTGCCCAGGGCCTGGCCGAGTTCCCGGATGTATTCGCCGGCGGTCAAGCGAACATCGCCCACAATATTGTAGGATCTTCCGCTGACATCTTCCGCCTGAACGGCCAGCCATATTGCTTCGGCTACATCGTCAACCAAGACAAAGGGCAGCGGATTGTTCCCTCCATTCCAGCCGAGACAATATACATCCTGATTAAATAATCCTACGCCGCTGTGAAAAGGCCCCCCCCCATCTCCAATAACGATTCCCGGCCTTAAGATGCAAACAGGCAGACCCTTTTCTTCATGCAATTTGAGGAGCAATTCCTCACAGGTGGCCTTTCCCCGGCTGTAAAAGGCCCTTTTATGTCGCCAGGGGTCAGAGGGGGTTCTACCGGTGATGACCTCATTTTTATCACCGAGATACAATGAGGCAATGGAGCCTACATAAATCAGCCGCTTAACCCCATTTTTCAGGCAGGCTTCGGCAATATTGGCCGTGCCTTCTACCATTGAAGCCTTTATTTCCTCCCAGGTATCTCCCCCACCGCCATGGGCCAGATGAATCACTACCGGAATTCCGGCCATAATTTCTTTTATCTGGTGCTTGTCTGAAATATTACCTGAAACCGTTTTGACCCGTGGATCTGAAAATACGGCGGGAAGCAGCCGGGTGTTTCTGGCTACTACCAAAACCCTCTGGCCGGCTTCGATCATTTTTCCCACTAATTTTCGGCCAATAAAACCGGTTCCCCCGATAAGCAAGGCATCATACCGGCCCTTGGGAGTATTTCCAAAGATTTCGGGTCTTTTGGCCACCAAGCTGTCCCTGACCGCTACATCCTTAGTAATCTGCTCACAAATCTCGATGATCGAAGCAGCCCTTTCCCCATCAATAAAAAGCTGTCTCCCGTCACCACCCTTATGAAAGGCCTGGATGCTGTTTTTCATACTGAGAAAATAACTGTCGGATCGGGGCTTGATTTTTACCGTTGACAAGAGGTAGTCGCTGGCATTTCTGAAACTCTGTTTAGCCAGGTCTTTGGCCATTCCCAGACCGTTTAAATAAGAGTTGAAGAACTCCATCCAGCGAGTTTTTTTCTGGAGGCTGCATTGGTTGTTGAGAAAATCCATATTTAACTGGCCGTCTTCACATATCACGATCATTCCAAAGGCCGGGAAATCTTGACCAACCGAACAAAATAATTGAGCCGTAGCTTTTTCGCAAGACATGGAGATCTGCCAGGTATCATAAAAGGATTTCCCCGGAGCCAACTCCTGGCAGCCCGTAGGCACCGAATTCACCCCAATGGCTTGCCCGGCTATATCACAAACTTGCGAAAGCGGATGCGTAGCTTGCTCCAGAACAATATTCTGAGGAGCTTGAAACATCCAGTGTCCGAACTGCTTAGAAGCCAGTTGCCTCAAAGGGAAATTCCAATATGAAATGACATGGTGAATATTCCCCAGAGAGCCTTCCTTTAGCTTTTCTTTACCCATTAGGAAGGCCGGATGATAAACAAAATTATGGTTTATCCCCAGCTTCACGCCCGCCTGGCGAGAGGCTTCAATAAGCTGTTTACATTCATCTGAAGTAACCGCCATTGGCTTTTCCAAAAAGACATTTAGGCCGGCTTCCAGTAACGGCAAGGTCACTTTCATATGTAAGTTCGGGGGCACCAGAACATGGGCAAAATTATAGGATTTACTCTCGATCACTTCCTCAATTGAGCCAAAGACATTGGCTATATTCCATCTTCTGGCGAATGAGACGGCTCGCTCTTTGTGGGTATCACAAACCCCACTAACTCTTACCCCGGAGATGGACTGCAAGGCTTCTACATGGATATGCGCAATATAGCCGGCGCCAATAATACAGATATTATGCATCAACCGCCACCTCCATTAACTCCTGTCGTATCTAAAGCCTGTGACTACCAGTTCTGAGATAGGCTCTAAGTCCAAGAGACATTAATAAGTGTTTGCCAAAGCTCCGAACTCCTTCGGATACGTCGGCCCATAGCTTAGTTTTTTTTGAAAAAAAGAAGGTTGGCAAGTATAACATCTGGCAAGAATTGGCAAAACGCTCTTTATATTCGTCCCCCCAGGCGTTAAATCAAGATATTGAAACCCTTCTTCCCTCATTTTTTTGGCTAATTCAATTATTAACAGAGTCCCTGGCGAGTTCTTGCCTTCCAGAGGATCGTATGAACTCAGTCCCCAATAAACACCTTGATCATCACAGGGACCAAAATGAAAAGCAATGGGTTTATTATTTGACCACAAGACCGTGAAATGATTCGCCTCCGGATAGTTTTGGGCTTCTATATAAAATTTAGCTTTATTGCTATCATTGGTAAACGGTCTTACGCTATGGATGGCTTCCTGTCGAAGGTCACATTGCTCCTTTAATATAGGCATAAGTTCCTGGGTCCTGGCCTTATCACAAACCCTCTCCAGGTAAAACTCCCCCTTTTTTTTATATCTGTTTAGCTTACTCTTAATAGATTTATTTTTTTGCACTTGTCTAAGTTTCTCTAAATCTCTTAGATCCCAAAGAGGAGAAGCTTGCCTTCTGTATTTCACAAAGATACCTTCTTGAGATAGAGACTTTGAAGAAAACCAGTTTATGGGTGTCTGGGGTGGAAGCCATCTCCATTTCCATATCTTTGGATTAAATCTACGCTTAATTCCTATTAAACAGGCCACAGGAAAATCTTCGTCAACTTCAGGATCAGATACCCAGCCATGATATTCCGCCTGATGGGCGCCTGCATGCACAATGGAATCATTATCCAAACTCTTCGCCAGAGGCATTAGTCCCACCAGCTCGCCAGTCTTATTGTAGCCTAAGCATAACACAGGGGTGTATTTATTCTTATATTGTTTATACCAGGTAATGACAAATGGAGGCTCTTGAATAACGGTTACTTTCCTATCTTTTTTAGCCAGTTGACTCCAAGATAAAAGAAAATCCGGTCTTTCTATCAGGGAATCAACCTCGCTATCCGTAATAATTTTTAATGAAAAATCCATCTGATACCTACCCTGAATAGTTACCCTTTGAGATCATCGACCTCTCGCTGGTGACTGCTTTGGAAGTAAAGCCCGACGGCTCATCTTCGTAAGCCAGCCATAACCCTGTTACCCAGCAGACTCTTACCCAGGGTCAAATAGGCCTTCCAGCGATAGGGAAAAAATCGAATAGACTTGATTAAATCCTCTCGGGCCTTATCTTGCTCCCCCCTTACATAATAGGCATTCCCGAACTGATAATAGATATAACTGTAATAAAAGGCAGCTTTATGAGTCAGTTCCTTCACGGATAAATCTGAAAGGGTCTTATTCAAAACATATAACTGACCCGCTTTAATCCGTTCAAAATCACGCGTCATATTTTCGGTATGCAGCCGATACTTACCCAGAACCTGGTCCACATAAACTGCCTTAAAAACCCTGGTGATCCTGAGCCACATATCCCAATCCTGGGCAGCCAGGCTACCCAGGGCCTCGTCAAAAAGACCCACCTTCTCAAAACAGTCCCGGCGGATAAGCACACTGGGGCTTTGAATAAAATTGCCTTTAAGGAGTTCGGGAAAAATCTTTCCACTAAGCCCCTTTTTATTGGCCATACCCAGGGGCTGACGCTCTCCCAAGGCCCCGATATTATAGGTATTGGCGTAAATCAGGCCCACCTCTGGATTTTGATCCAGAATAGGCACCTGAACTTCGAGTTTTTCAGGCATCCAGAGGTCATCAGCGTCTAACAGGCCGATATATTCTCCCTGAGCTACCTTAATGCCCTTGTTCCTGGCGGCTGGGGCGCCCTGATTTTCCTGGTAGAGGTAGATTATTTTCCCCTCAAACCTCTTCAGGACATCCCGGGTGTTATCTGTAGACCCGTCGTCGACCACGATAATTTCCAGATCCTGGAAGGTCTGGGCCAAAACACTCTCGACCGCCTGGCTAATAAAAGAGGCATAGTTGTAGGTGGGAATAATGACGCTGACTTTTGGCATACCAAAGCTCCTTGTAAATGCTTGACATTTTTAGCTTCTTATGCTATAATAGAACCGGGTTAAAGGGATCGGATGGAGGGTGGCATCGTGTCGGTGCACGATCCTGGTTGACACCTAGGAAAGGTTGAAAAACCTTGGGTTCGACTCCCACACCCTCCGCTTTTTTTCTTGACAAAGCGTTTTTTTGTTGGTATAATATAATTGGGTGTCAATCAGGATCGTGCAACCTACGGTTGCTCCTTATAGCTACATTCTTTAACGAGAGTGTAGCTATTTTTTATAGACCTCCAACACCTTCTTGGCTACCTCATCCCAGTTAAATTCCTCAACGGCTCTTTTTCTGGCCCTTTGGCCTAATTGATCTCGCCGGGCCTCATCTTCCATCAAATCAGCCATAGCCTTGGCCAGTTGAGGCGGTGAAGCCAAATCGACAAATATTCCGGTCCCGTTAATGTAATCAGGCAAGCCGGCCGCCCGGGTGCCAATCACCGGCGCGCCGTTGGCCATAGCCATGACCGACTGGAAACAACCAGTACCTTTATAAAGAGGGGCTACACAAAATAAACTCCTTTGATATTCTAAGTTCAGCCGGTCTATATCGATCTGCCTGTCTAACCACAAGATACAGTCATCTACCTGATATTTTCTGGCCAATGCCTCGCCTGCTTCCTGATCATCCCGGGGATATTGACCGTGGATCTTGACTGTTAATCTCTTCCCCTGGTCTTTGAGTATCTTCAAGGCCGCAAAAAGGTCTTCGGTGCCTTTACCGCTCATTAGGTGATGCCCTCCGTAGAAGATAGCGCCCTCTCGAGAAGCCCCGTAGAGAGGGGGTATCTTCACCCCATATCGGAGCACCTTTATCTTCTGGCCATTAACTCCTAATTCTATCAGTTTTTGTTTCATCTCTTCAAAGTGAACCAGGATTGACCTGGCCCGGTTATAAATCCCGTTGAACTGTGGGAATTCGGCTTGAAATTCATCCAGTTCGTGGACAGTAATCACAATCCTCCCTGGCCGGGCTAACTTCAAGAGGGCAAAGACAGCCATTGATCCAAAGGAGTGCATCGTCTGTTGAATATGGATAATCTCTCTCCCTTTTGACCTGGCTATGAATCTCAAGGCCTGACAGATATACAGCCCTCCCTTGCCACTTAACCTTAAAAAGTTTTTCCACTTTTTAGCCGAGGCATACGAGGCTAAAGTAGGCAGCAGGAAAAAATCGCATTTCTGATTATAGAGGTCGTTCGCCACTTTATTAGTCAACGATCCACAGTCACAGTTGGTAGAAATAACCTTTGTTTCACAGCCAAGTTTGGACAGCGCCTGCTGCAGGTGGTCGGTATAAACCGCATAGACACTCTTAAACCAACAAGAAATTAAGCTAACTCGCATGGGGGTTCCCTCCTTACCGTATTTCGGATTGCGGATTGCGGATTGAAGATTTGTAACTATTCAGCCACTAAGGCACAAAGATTACAAATATTCTCTTCGTGCCTTAGTGGCTTTGTGGCTGAATAGTTACGAGTTTTCTATTTCGAAATACATAATCCGTAATCCGCCATCTCTTGAGCTTTTCCTTTATTATCTCTATCTCCTTATCGTGATAGACCCCCATAAAGTAAAGGAGAAAAGGGAACATTGAGGATAAAAGAATTCCACTAACTATCAGCCTGGTAGTCGAAGCCCCTCCTTGAATCAAGTGCCAGCCGCCATAAAGAAGACAACCCGCCCCGCCGATCTTTAGTACCCTCCTCAGTTCGTAAGTAATGGGATATATCCGCTGACTGACTCCCCAGGAAAGACCGGACATAACCAGATATGAAAATAAGGTTGCCCAGGCTGCCCCCATCATCCCGTAAGAAGGGATTAATAGAGAATTCAGACCCAGATTAATCCCGGCAGCCAACATAATAAGTCCAGGTATATATTTGGTCTTACCGGCAATAAGCATGCCTATGCCTACACATTGAACCACCCCATAAAAGAGCAGGGAAACAAGGAGAATAGGCACGACCCGGTAGGCCGAATGAAACTCTGGGGCAGCCATAATAATAATGCCCGGTTTGATCAGAAAAGATAGCCAGAGAACCAACCATACCCCAACTCCCCAAAAATATGTAAATAATTGTCCCAATTCCTCGCTGGCTTTTTCGGATTTGGCCAGAGGGAAATAGATGGACGGCCAGACCGTTAAAAAAGGTGTCAAAAATATAAAATGAAAAATAGAGCTAAATTTATTACCCAGAGAATATAGTCCCAGTTGAGAGGTAGTGGATAGATGCTCCAAAAAATACCGGTCAGAGATATTGATTATCAGATAGGCCATGGCCGTAGGCACCAACGGTAGGCCAAAGCGGAGCATCCTGGCCAGTTCATTCCAATAAAAATGAAAGATCAGCCAAGGTTTGGCTATGATCGTATTCACCGTCAACACCACCAGAGAACTGATTAGATCGGAGTAAACGATCCCGGCCAGCCCCTGGTTCAGGCCAACAATGAAATAGATATTTAGACTCACCGCAATGACAAAACCAAGTAGACTGATCAGGGTATATTTTATCGATTCTAAATTGGCCCGGAGGATCTTAAAGGGGACAATGGAATTAGCCTTTAAAAATCCGGCCATAAAAAGGAGCCTTAGAAGCCCAGAGTAATCGCCTGTGTCTTTTAGCAAGAGAGAAGAGATCGGTCGGGCCAACAGGATCAGACCGCCAAAGATTAAAGCCGAAGCGACTAAGATAAAATAGTAGGCTGAACTAACTACTTCTCTTTTCTCTTCATTACTACCAGCCTCAAAAGAAAAGGCCTTAAATAGACCGCTGTCTACCCCAAGAACAGCCAAGATAGTTACTACTTCTAAAGTAACAAAAAGCAGCTCCAGAATCCCGTAGTCAGCCGGGCTAAGATACCTGGTATACACCGGAATGAGCAGAAAGCCGACTAATTTGCTGGCTAATCCCCCCACCATAAATATACCCGAATGATAACTCATCTTTTTTAGCGTGGAATACAGCATAATTATCGTAACCGTTCATCCCATGAGGCTGGAGGCTCGATGCTCGATGCTGGATGCTCGATGCTCGATCCTTTATCAGCATCGAGCATCGAAGATCGAGGGTCGAGCATCGATGATCGAGCATCGAGCATCGAGGATCGAGGATCGAGCATCGAAGATCGAGGATCGAGCATCGAGGATCGAGGATCGAGCATCGAGCATCCCGTATCATGTGATGAACGGTTACCCCTCACCCCACCTTATTATATAGGGCCACCAGATCATCGGCTATTTTCTCCCAAGAAAAATTTTTCCTGACCATCTCCCGGCCGTTCTTACCCAACCGGCCGGCCTCGGAAGGCTCAGTCAGGAGGAAATAAATAGCTGAGGAAAGGGCTTCGACATCATTAGGCGTGACTAACAACCCTGTCTCCTTATCTTTAATGACCTCGGGGATCCCACCCACCTTTGTCCCAATAACCGGTCTCTCACAGGCCATCGCCTCAGCCATAGGCAGTCCAAAGGCCTCTTTCCAGATAGAAGGATAAACAAAGACCTCACTCGAGTTATAAAAACAAGCCAATTCAGCCTGGGGGAGGATATCTATAAATTCCACCCTCCCCTTGACTTTAGCCGCTAAGCTTTTCAGGCGCTTAGGATAATCGGATTTTAATCTATCCACTTCTAAATCATCCCCATCTCGATTGGTCTCCATAGGGAGAATACCCCAATCAGGGCCAATAATAACCAGCTTTGTCTCCGGCAGTTTTTCGGCCACCTGGCCAAAGGCCTCAATGAGGACATGAACCCCTTTCTCAGGAGAGAGATTGCCGGCGTAGAGAATTACCTTATGCCCGTCCAAAGAGGCCCGTTTCTTAGCGGCTGCCAGGGCCTCCCTTCCTTTAGGAGAAAATAAATCAGCATTTACGCCGTTGTAAAGAGTGAAACACCGGTCACTAAACTCAGGATAAGCCTGCTTTATACTATTAGTGATATAATCGCTTACCCCCAGGATTAAATCCACCTGCTTTAAACTCATCACTACCCTGGCCGGATCAAGCTTGGTCAGCCATACCCCATGGGCATGGAAAACTATAGGCACCCCTGTATTAAGCCTTCTGATAATAGGAACAAATTGAATAAAATTGTGGATATGGATAAGGTCCACTCTTTCCTGCCTGATCTTAAAGGCAATTTGCAGGATATAAATTAGATAATAATACCAGCGATAATAATACCATCCCAAAAAAGGATTAATCTCTGAGCCGAAGGCCTTTTTTATCCCCCGGGCCAGGAAATTAAGCCCTTGAATTATAAACTCATCAAACCGCGGCGAGACCCTGACTATCTTTACGCCCTGTTGAGTCTCCTGGGATAACTGACCTTTGTTTTTTCGACCATAGACAAAGACATGATGCCTCTTGGCCAATCTCCCGGCCATCTCATTAATCCAGATGGCGGCAGAGCCTCCCTTAACAGGCGGAAAATGATGCGTAGGATGATTAATAAAAGCGATCTTCATTCAATAACACTCCCCATCTCTCCCAGCCTCAGCAAGCCCTTGAGTATCCTTGACCTGAAGGCTGGATTGGTCATCGTGATCCGATAATTTCTTCTGGTTAGCTTAGTCCATTCTTCTTTATATGGCTCTTCTCCCCGCATAAAGTCGAATTCTTGATGACCGTTATTCATACAATTTTCAATGAGGAACCTGAAAGTCAAAAGTCCTGGAGCAAAAGATTTATAAGTCGGATCAAAGGCCACGTTCCAAATATAGACCACGTTTTGGTAATCAAACCCTAAGCTGTAGGCAGCTACCTTGCCCCCGATCTCCAGGGTGGATAAATCAGTCCAGCCTCGCTCAGCAAAAGAAGAAACCGCCTCCCGAACAAAGGCCTCTTTGGTTTCAAAGAGGCTGGCCCTTTCTTTTACTTGACTCCTCTGGCGATGAATCTCAACGATCTTGTCCATCAGATAGTCTAAATCCTCAGGAGGATGTTTCCTGACAAATTCAATCCCGCCTTCCTCTCGACCCGCCTTTCGGATTACCCGGTTGATCGCTGTCTTATGCCTCTTATCCAGAGAAGAAAAATATGTTTCCCAATCCTGGTTTAAAGGAAGATAACAGCAATTGACTCCAGAGATAATCTGGGGATTAAAGCCTCTCTTAGCGGCCTCACCCACCAGGGATTCGGTATTAGGCGAATCCTCTCTGATCTCGACCAGATCGATCTCATCCCACCGGTTGGCTCTCTTTCGAAGATGGTCCAGGATCAGACCAATCACCTGAGCCTTATCTCCGTTAATAATAAAATCCGCATAGTCAGAAGGCCCTTCTCCCAGAAACCGAATGGTCCGATGAGGCAGCAGCTTCTTTATTCTCGGAACTGACTCAATCATTAGCGGGGCGATCCCCAGCAGCCGGTCATCCTCTTTAACCAGGATAACCAATAGCTGCTTGTCTTCTCCAAAATGTTTCCACCAGGTGCTTAGCCATTCAAAGGTTGAATGGACATTATCTGACCCGGAAGAGGCCAGCGCCTGGTTCCAAACAGGCGCAAGACCCATAAGATCATCTGTCCTGGTAATCTCGACGACGTTCATTGTTTCCCCTTAAATCCAATAGCCAATAGCCCATTAGCCATTGGCCAATAGCCCATTAGCCATTGGCCAATAGCCCATTAGCCATTGGCCAATAGCCCATTAGCCTATTAGCCATTGGCCAATAGCCCATTAGCCATTGGCCAATAGCCCATTAGCCTATTAGCCATTGGCCAATAGCCCATTAGCCATTGGCCAATAGCCCATTAGCCATTGGCCAATAGCCCATTAGCCCATTAGCCATTGGCCAATAGCCCATAGTCCCTTTGGTCCCTTTGGTCCCTTTGGTCCCTTTGGTCCCTTTGGTCCCTTTGGTCCCTTTGGGTTAAAGAGCCAATAGCCAATAGCCAGTAGCCAATAGGGAAGAATGCACTACTGGCTCCTGCCTATTGGCTGGGTAAAAAAAAGCTCATACCTGAAGAAGAAATTTTTCAACCACTCCCCATCAAGGGTTGCCCAGGAAGGCTCATCAAACACCCTGGTCATTTGCGTCTTATACTTACTTAACGCCTCCCGTTTGATCTTAAGCACATCACCTACTTCTACGGCACATCGAGGCAGAAAGAGTTCAAGAATAGGATCGGTTAAAGTTATCAGACCCCTTCTAAAAGCGGTTATCCGTCTCTTTAAAACTCCGGATGAGTTGAAAGCCAGAGGCTTGGGGGTATTCCACGGCCAGTAGGTCCAGTACCAGATAGGATATTCATAAATCCTGGGTGAACAGCCAACTTCATTGATGGCCTCCAGCACAATCTGCCTGGTCATAAGGTGATCGGTATGGGCCTCTTTAGCGTAAGGAACAAATATCTCCTCCGGCTGGAAATCCTCTATTATCTCGACTACCCTCTCTTTAGCCTGGACTTGATACCTGAACAGCCCTCTATCAGGATACCTCAAAAAACAGATATCCTCCTTATTAAGCCCCAGAATCTGTCCGGCCTCTCTGGCCTCTGCCTCCCGCCTTTCAGCCAGTTCATCCGGCCTCAATTTTGATGATTGATGAGAACTTCGGCCGTCGGCCATAAAAACTACCTTAACCGGTGTGGCCGATTGCCGTTTTTTAATAATGGTGCCTCCGCAGCCTAGGGTTTCATCATCAGGATGAGGCGAAAAGACGAGACAGGAACGGCGCCGACACTTATTCGTTATGTTAGAGGATAATAAGTGACACCCTAAGCGGGTCATTAGTCTTAAGATACCCTTGAGTTTCGAGTTCAATTATCCATCACCTCCGGTGCATTTCCTCTTGACTTAAACCAGGTTGGCCGCCACCAACTCCACTCCACACATTCCCGGCAGGAAGGGACATCATTCAGGTGGCCGGTAATATGCTTCTCTCTGAGCCTGGCCATCTTGTCCCCGTTCCAGACC
Organism: bacterium; assembly: GCA_040753085.1. Taxonomy (NCBI): domain Bacteria; species bacterium. The sequence continues at coordinate 12,642 of JBFMHI010000024.1, forward strand.
TTCATTACGCCCTCGGACACATTTCCCAGCGGATATTTAGCGTCAAAATCCCGATCACAACAGACCAGGGTGCCATCCCAGTAAATATGGGCATGGTACCAAAGGTTAGGACAGTGAAACCTATCAGGGGAAACTTTTCTTTTCTGTGACTCAAGCTGGCTAATTCCTGGAAGTTGATTGCCCCAGGAGTCAAATGCCTTGACATTGATGTGATCAACCCCTGGCAGGCTCCACTTCTCCACAAAAGAATCTATCTCATCGCGGGTGGGGTCCATCTCTACAATTTGAATATTAACCGACAGATAACCATTAGTCTTTTCTCTTCTTAAGGCCAGGAAGTTTTCTATATTAGCCTTTGTTTCTTCATAGCTGCCCTGCCGGCGGATCTTTTCATAAGTCTCCTTTTTTGCCCCATCCAGGCAGAGATATATCACTGCCAGTCCTGTCTTCAGGAGGGCTTTGGTCATAGTTTCATTCAGCAGGACGGCATTGGTTGACATCTCTACCTGCACCCCGCAAGAAGCGGCGTAGTCGATCATTTCCGGCATCTGCGGATGCAGGAGCGGTTCTCCCCAGATATGCACGGTGGTGGCCTCCACATGAGGCGCCATCTCATCAATGATTGATTTGAATAGGCCAAAATCCATAAGACCTTTTTTTCTCTCCATCAATCCCAGCCCATTAGGGCACATGATACATTTCAAGTTACATTGGTTGGTCGATTCTAAATAAAGACGATTAGGATAACTGGTTGGTTTGACCTTTTTGTGAGTATAATTCCAATATCTTAGCGGCATCTTTATCGGATTGCGGATTGCGAATCGCGAATCGCGAATCGTGAATCGTGAATCGTGAATCGCGGATTGCGGATTGCGGATTGCGGATTGCAGATTACAGATGACGGATTTTAGATTCATCGTTCGTTCTCCCTCCCGGCTTCGGATTGCGGATTGCGGATTTCGGATTGCGGATTACGGATTCTTCATTCCGCAATCCGCGATCCGCGATTCGCGATTCGCAATCCGCGATTCGCGATTCGCAATCCAATCACCAATTATCTAATTCCAACACGGTTATCTCCGGTGGACACAGAAATCGGAAAGGGATTATATTCCAGCCCACACCCCGGTTAACATAGAGGATGGTTTCACCCACATAGTGAAGCCCAGCGGCAAACTTTCTCCCCAGGCTGGTCTTGGGTAAAATCGCTCCTAGGCCCGGAAGACAAACCTGTCCACCATGGGTGTCCCCGGCCAACATAAGATCGGTGTTGCTTCTAACGGCCTCGTATAAAAGATCAGGGCTGTGACTCAAAAAGATCTTAAAGGCGTCATCAGGGGCATTTCCAAGGAGCGCTTTGACATAGACCCGGTCGGTATCATTTTGCCAATTCTGAGAAGCTCCTCTCAGGTCCTCAAAATCTTCCTCGAGAAGTATTTCGCCTCCCTGCCTGACGATAAGGTCGTCGAAATCCTTGTTACCTTTGGAAAAACCCCACACGCCAACCGTTCCTGATCTATGCCGGTCAGGACCACTGTCGTAACAATCAATAGCCCATGAGGAAGGTTCAGCCTCGGCCTCATTCCACACCTTAGCTTTAATGGCCGTCCGGTCGTCCAGGTCTTCCACTTTAATTCTAAATCTATACCAGATCCCAGGCCTGGGATTTACTTCAACTTCATTGTCACCAATTAAAGGGCCGGTGCCACAGGGAAAGATACGAAAGGTAGGTTTTTCCTCGTATCGACGAAGCCGATACAACTTGTCTTCTCCCCAGGGCAGGGAAGAATAAAAGGCCACTCCCAAACCACTTTCACTAAGAGACGCCCTCATCCGTCCCTCATATTCATAATTAGACCAATAGATCGAGTTCTCTCCAATAAAATGAGAAAAAGAATTACCTAAGGAAGAAGTCGTGGAAATAAAGCGGTTGTTTTGGGCTTCCTTGATTAAAAAAGGTGAATTATTTACATAAAAGTAATCCACGCCAGCCAAATAGATGGAGGCCTTGCCTCTGGTTAAAATTTCCGTTTCATTATCTAAAACACTTACCCCTGAGTTTTCCAGTTCTTGCATAAATCTTTCTACACCTGGTTTGGGATAGGGATCACCCGCCTCAGCATTGCCCCGAATAACAAAGACCCCATATTTGGCCTTAAGACCTTTGAAAAAGCTCAGGCACTTATCCACTTGAGCCGGTCTATAGTAAAGAGAAAGGGGTTCGTATCCGAGCAGATCACCGGTTACTACAATCAGATCAGGCTTGATCTTGTTTACCTCGGCCCTGACCTTCTCTTCTCTGGGGCCAGGCTCGATCATATGGAAGTCGGAAAGTTGAAGAATACGAAGCCCCATTAGATCTTCAGGCAGATCGGGAATGAACAGGGTTTTCTTCTCCACCTGCACACGGTTCAGCTCAATGAAGCTGCCATAAGCCACTAACCCAACTAAGCCAAGCAGAACCAATATCTTTTTCATCTTAAATAACCTCCCGGCCGATTTTTACTCCCTTAACTACAATCTCAAATCCAAATTTTGTTGAGAACCAATGGTGACAAAGTTTATCTATCTGACCGAACCATTGGTCATCAACTATTTCCCCCATCCTCTGGAAGGCCTTCCAGACTGGGGAAAGCCGCCACATTCTTCTGGCCAGGCTGCTCGCCCAGCAAAGCCTGGTCAGCGACTGCATAAAATAATAACCGGTAAATTCCAGGTCGGTCAAATTATTTCTGAGGCATAATTCCCTAAGCTCCCTGTGTTTAAAAGACTTCTCTAAACCATATTCATACTCCAGGCCAAGTCGATTAATAAAAAACTTCCGAATAGTGTGAGGGAAGCAATACCAATTCGGCACCCCGACGATCACTTTTCCCCCCGGCTTAGCCACTCTGACCATCTCTGTCAGGGCCTCCTCATAATTGGGGAAGTGTTCGATTACCCCTTCATTGAAGACCACATCGAAGTGATTATCGGGAAAAGAGAGACTGAAGATGCTGTCTCTTCTAAAGGAGACATTCCTGAGGCCCAATATCTTTGCCCCTTCGGTAGCATTTTCCACCAGGTCCTGGGAGATATCGATCCCGGTTATTTCCGATTCTGGGAAATCCTCGGCTAAGGCATAGCAAAAGCGGCCGGTTCCAAAGCCGGCATCCAGAATACGCCTATCAGAAGGTGTAATCCACTTTAGATACTCTTCATAGGCCCGTTCAGAAAACCAATCAAAGCAGGCCTTCTGGCGTATCTCATCGGCTTTCTTTACATATCTCTTTTCCCATATACCCGTAGGCATATCTACCTCCTTTGGGGATTTCTGAATTCGAATTGCGAATTGCGAATTGCGAATCGCGAATCTATTTTTTAATTCCCGATTCGCGATCCGCAATCCGCAATCCGCAATCCGCGATTCGCGATCCGCAATCCGCAATCCGCAATCCGCAATCCGATTACCTCTCGGCCAGGGCAATCCAATCTGAACCACTGCCCTCTGAAGGACCCAGGTGCTTCTCCAGCCAAACCAGGAAGAAAAGGAAGGGGTAAATAAGCACCTTTAAGGAATAATTTTCACCTAAGAGGGCGCCGATGTCAGAGGCCCACTGCCCCACCTGACTTCCCGCCTGCCTTAGCTCACACACCTTAAATCCCGCTTTATTTAGCTTCTCCTCCAGCTCTTCTTTTAGATATCCCGCCCGCACATGCCCAAAATCCTCTTCAAAAATCTTTCTCCTCTCCTGGGCCAGGCGGTTATTGAATATCGAATGAGCATCTCTTTTCTTAACCGCCGGCACATAGACCAGAAGCCGACCCTTCGGTTTGAGCGCCTGAAATAGATGGGCTAACACTGTTTCGTCTTCTTGGATATGCTCCAGCACATGCACCGTGAAGATAAAGTCAAATTCCTGATCAAATTTAAGGGCCAATAGATCAGCCCGGACAAACTCCAGATTGAAGAGCCTTGTTTTTTCTAGAATTCTCCGGCAGTTGGCTATCTTTCTTTCATCTATTTCCACGTTGGTAATCTTAAGGTGCGGATATTTCCCGGCCAGATAAAAGGAATGGCCGCCATTACCGCTGCCGGCATTGAGCACTCGCTTATGCCTGGCTAAACCAAGCTGGTCCAAGGCCTGGCAAAGGGTATGGAACCGCCGTCTTTCACCGATATGGGCGGTGCCGATCAACCGGTAGTAGAGCTTTTTTAGAAATATGGTTTGAACTAAGGCCTGCTCTTTTCCATACATCGGCGTCATGTGAACTCGAAACTCAAGTCTTACGGCAGAGTAAAGAGATATGAAAGGCAAAGAGAGCTGGCCAGCACCTGGTGGCTAATTCATAGATTTGCCTGAGAGGGGTCATATTCATCCGCCAGTGATAAAGAGGACACCAAGATAAAGCCGAGCTGCCTTTTACTTCCATAGTAGAAAAGCCCTTCTCCCCACATAGCCTTTTGATATCTTTCAGGGTAAAAAACCTGATATGTTGAAAGTGCGTCTGGGTATCTTCCAGATAAGGGAAACGTCCCCAAAGGAGCCATAGCCTGAACCTCCAGTGGGCGATATTGGGGATGGAAAGAATAAGTCGGCCACCGGTTTTAAGCACTCGATTGATTTCTTTGATCACCCGCTGATAGTAAAATAGATGCTCGATGGTCTGGGTAAAAACAACCAGATCAAAGATTCCGTCCCTGAAGGGTAGCGACCCCTTATCCATATCTGCTTTCACTAACCTGACGCCTCGCTGCCTGGCCCGCTCAAGAATCACCTCAGAAAAATCTAACCCCACGGCCTTAGCCCCCTGACTCTCTATCTCCTGAGTCACCTTAGCCGGACCACAACCTAGATCCAGAACCCTGTCGCCTGGTTTGACCTGACTCAGGATATACTGGACTCTGGCCGGATCTACGCCTTCGTCCTTCTCTTGCCAGTATTGGTCATAATAGCCTTCAAGATTCATCCTCCCCAAATCCCCCTTGACAAAGAGACCATTTAATGGTGCTTCTAAAAGGTAAGCGTTCAGCCACTAAGGCACAAAGACACAACCTCGATCCTCGATCCTGGATGCTCGATTCTGGATGCTCGATCCTGGATACTGAATCCTTTGCCAGCATCGAAGATCGAGCATCGAGGATCGAGCATCGAGGATCGAGGATCGAGCATCCAGCATCATGTGCTGAACGGTTGCCCTAAAAGAGACCTGCCTCACTAATAACGGCCTTTGGCTCTAAGCCGGCTCAACAAAGACACCCCATAGACCAAACTCCCCAGATAATAGCCAAATCTCTCCCGAAACTCTCTCTTTCTAAGACATCGTTTCCAGAATATCCCCGGGGCCTGCTGGGCAAACCGAACCAATTCTTCATCACTAAGCCCCCCAGAGAGATTGGAAAGCGGCTTTAAGTCCGCCTGACCGGCCGTAAAATAAAAGGCCTGGCTAAAGGCCTCCCTTTCTGACAGACCTCCCTCTTTTTTTCTGGCCATCTCCCAAAGCTCAGTCCCTGGAAGAGGCGTAGTCAAGCTAAACATAGCCTCATCCAGATCGATATCAATAGCAAATTCCAGGGTCTGTCTGATGGTGGCCTTAGTATCTCCGGGAAGCCCGATCATAAAATATCCCTTGGTCCTTATCCCGGCCTCTCTGGCCCAGCCGACCGCCTTTCTGACTTGATCCAGGGTAATGTGTTTGCCAATCTGCTTCATTATCTCTTCATTCCCTGTCTCAATACCAAAGTGTATCCCGTAACATCCCGCCTCAGCCATCAATGGATAATCCTCTTTTTTTAATTTATCTACCCTGGCCAGACACTGCCATTTAATCTTAATCTCCCTCTCCTTAAGAAGAGAAATTATTTGATGCAATCGATTACGATTGAAGACAAAGAGATCATCTACAAAATAGAAATTTTGGATGCCCTCTTGTTGTCTTACCTGCTCAATCTCATTTACCACCTGGAGGGCGCTTTTCTCTCGATACTTTTTTCCGAATAGCCCTTTAAAACAGTAGATGCAAGAATAAGGGCAACCCCTGGAGGTAAGAATAGTGGTCATTGGCTCTCCCTCATTCGAGCGCAGGGGATATTTTTTAACCTCCAGAAGGTCTCTGGCCGGAAGAGGCAAAGAATCCAGATCGGTAATAAAGGGCCTAGGATCATTCTTTACGGCCGAACCGCTATTTCGATAACAAAGTCCCCTGATCTCCTCACGGGCGATCTTTCCCTCTAAGGATTGAACCAGCTCAACGATGGTTTCTTCTCCTTCGCCGTAAATGGTATAATCAATCAATCCGTCCTCAAAGGCCGTCAAAGGATACACCGTGATATGAGGCCCGCCCAGGACAATAGGTATATTCAGATTCCGGCATTTTATCTCCCGGGCCAGCTCCAGGGAGTGATAATAGAGGTGCGTCCAGACGGTGATCCCTACCAGATCAGGTTTAAACCCTACCACCTCATCTGCTTCCTGATCCGGCTCCATACCGGGTCTTAAACCAAAGTCAAATATCTTCACCTCATGTCCTTCTCTTCTGAGGCTGGCCGCCAGATATCCTAAACCTAATGGGGGATATGAATTGACCATCACATCCCATGCCGGTGAAACAAGACCAATCTTCATTTGTCTGTTATCCTCTTATTTGATCCTCTTATTCGGATTTTGGATTTTGGATTGCGGATTTCGGATTTTTCATTCCGCAATCCGTATGCCTCAATATGCCTTTGGGCAATCTTCTGCCAATCGAGATCATTGGCTAACTCAAAGGCTGCCTTAGAAGCCAGATCAAGATCGAGTTGGAGGGCCTCCCCAAGCGCCCGGCTAAGCCCCTCAGGGTCTTCATTATCATAAAGGATAGCCGCCCCGCTTCCTTCAAGTTCCCTCATACAGCCAAGCCTGGGCACCACCACCGGCCTGGCAAAGGAAAGAGACAGGATAACCGAGCCGGAAGTCAGGATCTGCTCAAAAGGAAAGACCGCCACATCAGCGGCCTTAAAGAAATACTGCACCTCTTGGCAGGGGATAAATCCGAGATGAAACTGAATGTTGACTGGAGACATCCCTCCCCGTCTTTTAATCATCTCCTCCTCAGCCGATTCGTAAGGTTGGCCGGCAATTAAAAGATATGCCCCGGAAAGATTTAATCCCGCAAAATCCCGGATCAACCGCTCTGTTCCCTTATATCCTCTTATGAGGCCAAAGCTAAGAAAGACCTTGGCCTCAGGAGGAAGTCCCAGCCTCTCTCTGGCCTCACCTTTTCCAATATCGTTCTGGTAGACAGAGATATAATTCCCGTGAGGGATAACGGATATCTTCTTTTTATGGATAACCTTATTAGCGATAAGGTCCCTGGCCGGTCCGCAGTGGACGATTACCTTAGCCAGATTAATCATCAATAACCTGGCCATATAGTCAACCACCCGGTTAGGACTTTCGTGGGGTAGATAATTATGCATGGTCCAAACGAGCCTGTATCTTAAAAGAAGAGCCAACAGCAGCCGTCCCATGAATACGGTCAGGGTGAAGAAGCTAAATATACCCCCCCGCCAATGTTGATATCGATGGGCAAGCCAGTGAAAATGTAAGACCTTGACCTGGCGCCGGTTCTGAATCAGCCACCGGCAGGTAAAATCAGCCTCTTTGATTACCGGCACACCCAGGGCCTCAATATGGGTATAAAGTAGTTCGCAATATGGATTGGCCTCTAATTTAGCCGGAAAAGGGGCCACGGCTTTTCTTGTCTTCATGAATATTTCCGAAACCTGGTCTCTGGCCAAAGCCTTTCTTATGTCCATGAATATCCCTCATCACGCCCTTTCCAGGGGCCGATTCTAAGAACATGCTTATTAATAACTATCCCTTTAAGAGCTACTACCATGGCCATCAGGAGGTAGGCCAGCTCAAAGTCTTCCATTGAGAGAAAAAAGCCGGAAGCGATATATCCCCAAAAGCTTAATTCGATCATATAAGAAAAATAGATAAGAGGGCTTCTTCTGGGGGCTATCTCCCTGATGCGTTTGAGTCCCCATAGGGAAAAACCGAGTAGAGCCAAGAAGAAGACCAGCGCCGGTATGCCGGCCTCAGCCGCTAGATGAATATAAGAATTATGAGCGGCCATATTCTTCTCGCCGGCGGGAAGAAATTTCTTCATATATTGGGCCGTAATATGCTCAAAATGCTTCAACCCTATGCCGGTATAAGGATATTCCTTGATCATTTCCCAGCCGGCCCTCCAGGCGTATAATCTATACATAGACGAGACATCTTCTTCATAGCTTTTTATGGAGCTTATTTCATTATAGTACTCAGACGGCAGGGCAGCTAAGGCCCCCAGGCCAAAGATAATACCGAGTAAAAGCAAGCCGAGTTTTTTCCTGGCCCTCAGAAAGATACCTCCCAAAACCAGAATTAACCCCAGAAAGGCGCCCCTGGAAAAGGTAGCCATAATAGCTATTACCATTCCCAGGGCAAATATAACGGCCAGCAACTGCTTCCACCAGTCTTTTTCTACCAATATCAAGTAGTAGGCAAAGGGAACGGCCATCACCAAGGCCAGACCAAAGTGGTTGTTATCTTCTATTGTCCCCCCTGGCCCATTAATAAATGGATAGCCTGAAATGCCATATTGATATACCCCCCGCAGGGCCATTATTCCCAGCGAGGCCACAATAACCCAACAGAGGGCGCGATATAAAGAAAAAGATTTGACAATATTAATGGTTAAGAAGAACAAGATAAATATCTTGGAATAGTCGATCAGGGACTCTTCACTTATCATCGGGGCTAAGGCAAAAAGGTGAGAAAGCCCCATCTGACCCCATAAACCAAGAATAAGGATATTCTGACTGGCCATGACGATCCGCCAGTCTGATCGCTTGAGCCTATCCCACAGCCAGGAAAGGAGGGTCGCGCCAGAGACCATCAATGATAACCTTAAGTCCTTAAGTCCCCAGAAGATATCTTGCGGTCTGATGAAGGCCAGGGCATAAAAAATAACAATCCCCCAAAATGGTTCTTTAAATATAAAAACAAGTCCGGCCAGGGTGACCCACAGGGCCAGGGTATAACGAGGAGGATAGTATAAAATAAAGTAAGTAGCCACAAGGGCTATTACGAAAAGGACGACAGGAATCAGATGTTTGCCCCGGCTGATCTCCGGAAGATTCTCCCCCCAGGGTCTCGCCTCATCATAAAACCGCCGCCACTTAAACCTAAAATCCGCCATCCCGGGTACCCACGAAGTGGGTGCGCCATCCGCCATCATTACGCCGCCCTTCTTCTTTTAAGAAGCTCGCCTTCCGTCTCCCTTATCTCCTTTAATGATGAATTTACTTGGATCTGTTCCCGCACCAGGCAGCCAATAAACCCAATAATACTTCCAATACATAAGCCCAAAAAGGCAATCAACTTTTTCCTCGGCGCCGATGGGAAAATAGGATACCTGGCCGGATCGAGTATCTTGAAAGGCCCCTCTTCCTTCTCTCCCTCCAGTCGATGGGAAATCCTGGCATTCTCCAAACGCTCACTGATCATAGCATAGAGTTTAGCGTTCAATTCCACTTCGCGCTCCAGCTTGGTATGCTGTTGTTCCTGAATGGGAATATTTCTTGTCCTCTGTTCATACTCGTTTTTAAGGGTGAGAAGTTTATGCTGTTCTTGCTTCAGGGAGGCCAACCGCTCCTCTAACTTGGCTATATTTTCTTCCAGGGCCTGGGTAGTTAGACCGGGCTTGGCCTCCGAACTGAATCGCATTTGCCATTTTTCCCTCTCCATGGCCTGCTTCTTGGCCTCGATCTCTGCCTGGGTGGCGATTACCGCCGGGTGGCCTTCGGTATACTGGTCTTTATATTTCTTCAGCGAGTTGGTAAGCTCAGCCAGCTCTTGCCGCAATTGATCTGCCGTAGAGGTCTTAACGCTATTTCCGCTCATAGGAAGTTGAACCTTGGCTAACCTCAACTCCCGGCTTGTATCCTCTATGGCTAATTCGTTTTGCTTGATCGAACTTTCCAGCTCAACCAGCCTTTCTAAATTTGCCTTTTGGTCGGTCGGGAGCTCAAGGGGATGTTCCTGTTGGAATCTGGCCAGGACCTCCCTTGAAGCTGTCAGGCGTTGAAAGTAAGTCTCACGTTGCTCTTCCAAAAAACTAATGGCTTCGCTGGCTTCCTTCCCCTGCTCAGAACGGTTCTCTTCAATAAAGAGGTCGGCAATGGTATTGACTACTTCTTGAACTTCTTTGGGATCATTTCCCCGATATGAGATCTTGGCCACATTATACCCCCTGACATTAATACTAATCCGGTCCCTTATACCCCTGACCAACCTTTCCCGGGCGAAATTATCGCCAGGGACAATGTCTTTAGCCAGTCCTAATTTGTCAATCAACTTGTTCAGCATAAGCCAGCTTTTGATCTCTTCCTCTAAGGTTCTCACCCAATCCTTCTCATCCACCTGGTAGGCCAAACCACTCACTAAGGGATTCATTAACCCTTTCTCTTTAAAGAGGATAGTTGTCTCCGCCTCATAGACCTTGGGGAGAAAGAAACTGCCAATGGTTGCCCCCAGGGTAATCACACAGAAGGGGATAAGAAACACCCAACGGTGCTTATAAACGATCTGAAAATAATCCCAAATATTTTTTTCTCTTCTGAATCTCGCCATCTTAGTTACACCTTAGCCAATAGCCCTTTTGGTCCCTTTGGTCCTTTTGGTCCCTTTGGTCCCTTTAGGTTAAATAGCCAATAGAGAAGAATGCCCTATTGGCTATTCTAACCATATTATACCATATTATATCTTTTTAATCAATCCCCCGCTTAAAGTTTCTTAATCTGACTTTTGGCATCCAATTCTTGACATGATTTGGTCGAGTTTACTTAGCAGCGTATCCCAGTTGTATCTCTCTTTAACCAACCTCTGTCCTTCGACCGAAAGTTTGGCTCTTAGCTGCCGGTCGGTCATTATCTTTACTACCTGTTGGGCAAACTCGGAGGGTGTGTCCGCCAGCCGCACACTTTGAGGCGGAAGGGCATCCAGTCCTTCAAAGGCCTTAGAGGTAGTTACTACCGGCGTCCCACAGGCCATAGCTTCCAGGATCTTGTTCTGAACGCCTCTGGCCATCCTTAAGGAAACACAAGAGACCGCCGAATTAATAAGGTAGGGACGAACATCCGGTACACCACCGGTAACTACCACCCCCTCTATTTTAGCCAGGGCCTTAACCGACTTAGCCGGTGAACTGCCGACCACGAAAAATCTTGCCCGGGGCAGCCGGCTTTTAACCAGAGGAAAAATCTCTCGGGCAAAGTAGGTCACTCCATCTACATTGGGGAGATAATCCATTACCCCCGTAAAGATTAACGCATGGGGGTCGTATTCTGTCCTGGCCTCTACTGCTGGCGGCTGGAAGTAGTCACTGTCTACTCCATTAGGAATAATTTCGATAGCCGGATGAGAGGCAAAAGAGGCGAACACCTCTTCCTCCTGCTTGGAAATAAAGGTTAAATAATCAAAAGAGGCGGCTGTTTCAGCCTCATACCGGCGGAGCCGTCCGGCCTCCCAACGATAAATCAGGGAAAGAGGTGGTCTGCTCCATTCGGCGTACTGTCTCCACTTATCCGAATCAACATCACAAAGATCAACCACCTTGGGTATTCCTTTTATATCCTTGATATATTCGATCATAGAAGAAGAATGAATCATTATCAGGTCAAATCTTTCCTTATCTATCTTTGTTTTTACCATCTTAGACAACCTTGGAGAGTAGAAATGAGCCACGGTCAATGACTTCCCTGAAAGGAGGGCGGATCCCAATCTAAATTTGGCTGACCAACCCCCCACATTAGCCACCCCAATATCATCACAATAAGGCGTCAGCCCGGCCACATTTTTTGACTCTGCCTCAGAGAGGATGGGGCAGAGAAGAGAAATACGATGTTCTCTGGCCAGGTGCCTGATGATGTTAAAACTCCTTAGGGTGCTCCCTTTATTAGGCGGATAAGGGAGGCGATGGGATAAGAATAATATATTCATAGCGTAATTTCGGATTGCGGAATGCGGATTGCGGAATGAAGAATCCGCAATCCGCAATCTCGAATTGCGAATTGCGAATCGCGAATCTATTTTTTACAATGACCCGACAAATGGCTAAAGAACCTTTGGTAAACGAATCTAACGAATTAAACGAAAAAGTAACTATTCAGCCACAAAGCCACTAAGTCACGAAGAAAATAATGGGATAGCCTACGACATTACGGTAACTTTAGCTATTTATCGGGTTGTTGTTTTTTAATTCGCGATTCGCGATCCGCGATTCGCGATCCGCGATTCGCAATCCGCAATCCGAAATCCGCAATTAGACCAGATATTTAACCAGGGGGGGACCTAAGACCTTGGTTACTGAGAGGGGCAGCCTCTTCCAGATCCTTCGAGGCAGATCATATTTGGGGTTAGCCGGACTGACATTAGGAATCTTATCGGTTTTGTTGAGATAATATTGATAAGGCAAAGGCTGCGGCGTGATTCCCCAATGTTCCTTGAAATGGTAAGAACCAGCATCTTTCCTTGATCGACCAAAATCAAAATATCGATAACCCTGGTTGCAGCCATATTCCATCAGCTTCCAGTACATGAAATTATTGGGAGAGTAGCCTAAATACTCTTTAAGGCTTCCTCCATAGTAAGGATTAACGGTGTTTTTAAAGAAGAAGACCATAACAGAAGCAATTACCTTATCATGGAGCTTGACGGAGAGGATATTTATCTTCCGGCCAAATTCCTCCAGCAGGTTTTGGAAAAATCGAAAAGAAAAGATAGGGGTCCCCAGGTTTCTCAGGGAATGATTGTAGATGTCATAAAACTCCTTTAACCGGTCCGGGTTCATCTCTGCCTTAAGGGAAGAAACCACGCCTTTTTTGGCTGAACCGCGGGCCTTTCTTTTGAGACTTCTCCAGCATTCCCTTGGATCGGCCGGCAGCTCTTTAATGAAGGTTTCATAAAGATTTTTTACCGGGAAATCGAGCCCATTCTTTTTTATATTCCTGAGTTCAAGATATTCAAAATCTTCCTCTTTAGCTATTCTTTTCGCTTCATCAACTATGAGGCATTCGGCCTCCCGATTATCAAAACACATCCCCCCGTAAACCGCAAAGGGCAGAGAGACAAGAGACCTGCCAAAAAGCCTGCTGGTAATGCTAAAAAGAGGCAGTATCCCGCGGATATCTCCCTCCTCTTCTGCCAGCAGATACCGGCTCTTATGTCCAAAACTGCGCTCGATGACTCTCTTCCAACCGATTTGATGGAAAAAACTGGATTCAGGATGCCGGTTCACATAATCATCCCATTTCTGGGTCCATTCCTGACTAAAGGTTCTGACTTTCATTTTAGTCCTCCTCACCTTCGTTGACCTGACATTTTTTATTACAGCAATTTTTAGGCCAACTTTGCCTAACTAAAAATTTTTTTTGGCCCCACCATGCTAATGCTTTATTTTTCAAGAGTTAGCCGTTATCATTTCCCTGATATCCCCCAATAATCTTAATTAGAAACAGCCTGAATGCCAATTTTCTTTACAATCATCTTTACGGCTAATCCCTCGTTCAGGGTATTCACCCTAAAAACAAGCATGCCGCCTGAATTGTTCAGGATAAAGATACGGTAATGCCCCAATTTTTTCATTTTTTTGGGACATCTCCTTGACAGAACATGATTCTTATGGTATAAGAAAAATGTAGTGTGGGTAAAGACAAGAAAAACCCCTTTATCCATACGTCCAAAGTCAAGAGAGGTATTGTTGGGGGCCCAATCCGAACAATTCCTCTCTTTTTTATATTCGCCGGCTGCCTTTCGAACCTCTGTTAAGGTCTGAGCTTCAGAGAAATCTCCAAACAAGAACGGTGGGGTTGAGAGTAGAGAATTGAGACCTCTCAGCTCTCAGCTCCAAATATGTAGGTCAGGACCTATCTGACTGAACTTATACCTTAAAGGAAGGTAATGGCCCGCACCAAACCACCCCCTTTAGGATAAAGATCGCCAATGGGTCCTGACCTAACTTGGTAGATAGCTAAAAAAGAAAAAGCCAGGCACCTTTTTCTCTACCTGGCTTTCTTCACAATACAGCTTGAGGAAGGATTATATTCCCCCTTTTTTTTCGGCTACACCGTTAATTTACCAAAGAGAAATGATCCCCCCCTCTTTTCCAGATTGTGGGTGCGGGTTACTTTAGTAGTATAGCAAATTTTATGCCAACTCGAAAAATTATTTGGGCAGCCGTAAATAAATCTTTGGTTAGCAGGATATTGCCCTCTATCTTAGCCTTAATTTCCCCTTTGCCTGGTCCTCTCTTTGGTGTTTAAATTTAACAACACAATTGGAACCTTATGGGGTAAAAAATTTTATAAGTCTATATTAAATTTTAGGTTAAATAGTGTCTTTTAAAATAGACATCCTTATCCAATTTTTTAGACATTCTGGTTTCTTAATCTCCCTTCAGACTCTATCTTTGACCATCTCTTTACTCTCCCTCGATATAGACGTCGCCCAAATCTACTGTCGTCTCATCACTCTTGGGTATAACCAGCTCAAAATTACACCCCTTGTCCCCCTTGAATAATCGGGCAGGAAACCTTCCGGACGGGATATTCTCAAGATAGAATTCCCCATCCTTACCCACTATAGCCTCTATGGTTCTTCCCTCAACCTCTATCTGTAATCCGGCATACTCAGCCGGGACCTTCTTCCCATCCTCCATCCAGGAGAACCTCCCCTCAAAGGTCTGGAGCCTGGTTACCCCGAATTCTACCAGGCCCCCACCCTGGTAGGGCACAGAGACACACCTTCTGGTCTCAAGGATATTGTAGTCAAGAGGCAGATCCACCGGTTCTACGGACAGCCGGTTCTCGTAATAGGATATAAGCCCGGGAACAAGGATCTCTCCCCTCTTATTGGTCTGGCCAATCTCCTCGTTATCATATTTAACCCTCACCCCCTTAAGACTATCTACCTTTATTAAGGCAAAGCCGTCATAGATAGACCTTGAAGGATAAAGGCGACCCTTGACCAGGGCTATGCCTCCGGATAGTCTTAGATCATAACTATTCTAATCTCCGCTCCTTCTGTAGTCAGCCGAATAGGGTGTGGCTATTTTGTATTACGATACAATTTCTTTTATAGGTAGGAGTTATGATATAAAGAGCTAAAAAAAAAGCTCCTTTCTGCCGAGTTATGTAATGGAGGATTCAATAGCCCAGCAGAAAGGAGAACTAAATGAGAACGGGAGAAAGATTTGCTTCTACTAAAGAATCGACAAATTTGACGGAGGACTT
>JBFMHI010000025.1 GCA_040753085.1 bacterium
GGCGCCCCCCGCCGCGCCTCTCCGCCGCCCGCGCCGCGGCCGGCTGAACGGTTGGTGTGAGCCGCGCCCACCCGCCGTCTCTGGGGAGACCTGCCTGAACTACCGAAGCCACCGCAGGCATAACACGTTACAAAAAAACGCAAGGGTGGGCGTCGGCTCCACACGGTGTTGGGCGGCAGCCCTTCGTGAACCTACCTATCCCGTTTCCGGTGCCTCACGCACTGACGGATGACAATCGCGCCGCAGCCACGATGGGCGACGATTCCACGTAGGTCAAAGGTATCCGTTTGGTGGGCGAGGCCTGAAAATGCGAGAGCTTCAAGAACTGATTGACTGGTGCGGAAGTGATCAGGTGGAGTACCAGTTCCCGAAGATCGGCGGGCACTTCATTGAGCTTGGTTAAGGGATAACTACGCGGCCCGTATTCCGTATGTTCCGCCAGAATCGAAAAGTGGAGCACCATCAAGCTGATCGCCCGTTGGCTTTTCTTGTTGAGACGCAATATGATCTGGTCAGTTAGCTCGACTCCCGTAGCCGGTTCGTTCGCGCCAAAAAAGAGTTCCAGAATGTCCGCTTCGGGGTCATAGACGAGCCGCACCGTCGTACCATCGCTCGCCGTGGTTTCTGTCTGGTGGAGGTTGAGTGCACTCATGGGTTCACCTTTTCGGCCGGATATACTTGGCCCAGCCGGTCGCGACGAAGTTGTTGGGCACATACTGACCGTTTTCATCCAGGCGCATCTTGAAAATCACGATGACCACCAGGTGATTGTTCTCCGGCAGCAGCTCATCGAACTGCTGGTAATACCGGTACTCGTTGGGAATCAAAGAGTCTTGGTGGCGGCGTCCGGTACGCAGTGTGTCGAGGAACAGGTCCAAGAATGGTTCCAGTTCCGGGTGGGATTCTAAAATGTGCTGCCATCGTTCTTCTGTGAAGTAGATGGTGTTGCCATAACGGTCGTGAACTGTCCATTTGCTCATGGCGGTTTCCGCTTCAGAGTCTCAGGTTGCCCGACTGGTTGGACACAACTGTGAACGCGATTTGCTATGCAGCCGACACGGTAACGCCGCTGCCGCCCAACTACTGTTAGAAAGTATAATGACTTCCTTCTAATCGAAAGGCGTCTTTGATTAATTCAATTTGCTCGCCTTTATCCGATTTAGTAACCGCCACGACATCGAAGCGACAGTCAGCTTTTCCTAAAAGACCCTGCTCCGTCAGATAATAGAGAGCCACCCTCGATATCTGTCTCTGTTTTCTTTTCCCCACGGCTAATTGGGGAAGACCGTAACTTAGGCTTTCTCTTGTCTTGACCTCAATGAAGGCCATATAGTTCTTTTCCCGGGCAATAATATCTATCTCGCCTAATTCACAGCGGTAGTTTTTTTCCAGGATAGTATAGCCTCTTTTTTTCAGGTATGTTACGGTCTCTTCTTCACCCTCTTCACCCAGTGCTATTCCTTCCTGGCTCATCTCCACCTCATGGTAACTATTCAGCCACTAAGGCACAAAGATTACCAATAATAGCACTTTGTGGCTGAATAGTTACACCTCATTTAGGATCAACCACCTGCCCAAAAGCTAAAGCGCGAAGGCATCCGTCATGGATTAAGGTCACATCCCCCAAGCGATGATCTTTTTGTCCTCAAAACTCTCTACCCGCTTAAAGATCTTTTCTTCCCAACTTTTGTCGGTTTCCCGATCGAAGATGACCAAATGTCCTTCTTCAGCCTTACACCGGTCCATATATTCCCACGTTTGCTTAAGTCCCCGGGATATGGTTTCTTCCTGTGACTTGTGAAGGATCTTAAGTTCTATCACTATCTTCTGCACACCCGAGTGGTAAGGCCAAATAATCAACAAGTCTGTCCGCATTTTGCCCAGGCCGAACTCTCGCTCGATCCGCCCCCCAGTGTTGACAATCCGTTGGAGAAAAGCCTGTAACAAGAGTTGTGGCCCTGCCTCCTTGTAGTCGAACCGTTCTACCCAGTGCTCCGAATGTTCGCGGAAAAATTCCTGGAAGGCGGACAGAAGCTCTTCCATATTCAAGCGGCCGTCAGAGAGAATATACCACGATGGCTGAAAAGAACTTTCAAAGTTCAACTGAGAGATAAAATTGAGTTCCCTGGGAATGATTTCGCGGTAAATGGGGTTGGCGACTTGTAAGCCCAACTCGGTCCGCCTCACTAAGCCCAGGTCTACCACATATTGAATATCATCCTGATGGACAGACCGGTCAAGATCTTCTCCTTGCAGCATGGGGCTGATTACCCGTTGCACCCGCGACTCACTGAGTTTATCTCCTAACTGGTCAAGGTGGACATCGCGGCGCAGGATGAGCCGCTCCTTTGCCTCTGCCACCATCTCAGCCGTAATAGTGGTTGACCGATCCCGAGTTGACGATAGCTCGAAGCACGTCTCATAACCCAGGGCATTAACCAACCAGGGTTGTCCTTGGGTTAGCTCCCATACCAGATTAAGCGCGGCAGGTTCAAATCGCTGGCCAGTTTCCTGAGTATGCCGGGCGTAGAGGTCTTCCACTTCAGTCTGCCTAAAGTTTTCTAAACGCAAGGACTTAGCCTTGATATTAAAGGCGCTGCCTCCCGTGATAATCGCCTTTTCGCGATCAGAGTGGATGCGATAGTCGCGCACATCCCGCACCCCACACAAGACGATGCTTTGGGGAAAAAGGCACGGACGATTAGAATACCCTGCCCGCAACTGTCGTAAGACCGAGATGAGGGTGTCTCCTATCAGGGCATCGATTTCATCCATCAGGAGAACCAGGGGCTTGGGGCTTGCTTGCGCCCAGAGGCTGAGGACCTCTTTTAATGCCCCGCTTCCGCCTTGTTTATTTAGCACCTCAAACCAGATTTCGTCTAAGAATGGGTCTTGCAGAAAATTACGAGCCTGGAAGGCCATCTCGCCCAGAATTGCCCTCATCCCTTCCTTGACGTCTTCTCTGGCAGACTGCCCCAGCTCCACATTTACATACAAGCAGCGATACTTGCCCTCCCTGTTCAGATAGTCCATCAGGGCCAGTAGACATGAGGTCTTACCTGTTTGCCGCGGGGCGTGCAGCACAAAGTATTTCTTCTGGTCAATGAGAGTTAATATCTCATTCAGATCGAATCTGGTTAAAGGCGGCAGACAATAATGATCCTCGCTCCTGACCGGCCCGGCCGTGTTAAAAAAACGCATCGGCTTATCCTCTTAATCCCTTATCTCTTTCCCGGTTATTACCACTTCCCGAATATAGGGATTTGTTTGGTCAAGGTCAGATTTTCTGAGGGGATGAGGCTCTATTCGGGTATCAACCTTTCGGCCTAATTTCATTAATTCCAATTGAGCCTCAAAGATGTCAGGCAGCCATTCTTCAGCAATAATGGCTAAGTCTATATCACTATCTTCCCGGGCAGTTCCTTTAGCATAAGATCCGTAAAGATACACCTGTTCAAATGAGATATTATTCTTCCGAAGAAGCTCAAGATATTTAATAATAATTTTCATAATCATGCCTGAATTTGTTTTTTGAGCCATAAGCGTAACTCCCTTATCTTGCCCACATTGGTTTCTGTATACTCTTTCGTACATTTCTTAGAGAATTCGTGTTTATAATCTGGATATCGAACATTGATGTTAAAGGTCGTTATGAGTAATAAGGCGTCCTTTTGTTCCTCCGTCAAGGATAAACCCGTTTTCTCTGCCAATCGAAGTAGCTGATGTATCCAGGGAGGATTATCGGCCACCATTTTTACATAATATGCCTTCAACAGTTTTTCAACCACCAGATGTCCGATAAATAAAGCCCATAAATAGTCTTCACTTTTGACCAGATTTTCCATAGTCTTAAAATCTCTATCTGATGAACTAACCCAATATTCAATTAATTCCTCTTTGGTCACCCGCTCATCTCCCACAACTTTCATTCATTTCATAGATAAAAATCAGAATCTCAGCTACCACCTGGTAAAGCTCTTCTGGGATTTCTTGGCCCACCTCCAACGCCGCCAATATCTCTACCAGGTCAGGGTCTTCATAAATAGCGATATCCAACTCCCTGGCCAGGCGAATAATCTCTTCCGCTACGGTTCCCTCCCCCCTGGCTATTACCCGGGGGGCCGATTCCCTTTCTTCATCGTATCTTAAGGCCGCTGCTTTTTTATCTTCTGTCATCTACACCTTAACATCTATTCCCTTAAGCGCATAATCTTCGGTAGGCTCTTCCACTCGAAACCTTTCGCCTGAACCGGCTTTTTTGACGGAACAGGTGATCCCACCTACGAAATAGCCCAGGGCATCGAGTCTTTCTCCCAGTTCACCTATATGGGCAGAAACAAACCGGTTGGCTCTTTGATCTGAAAGCCAGAAATGGCCGGTAAATACCTTTCTTTTGAGTCTGGCCTTCATCTGGACCGGCCCCAGGTTTGAGGTGTTAAGCAGAAGGGCCAGGTGGAAATCATCCGGATCAATGGGCCGTTGGCGGTTTGGGTTTCGAGAAATCTTAAGCTCTGCCTCCTCTACTCCCTGGGGGAATTGAAGGGGGATAGGCAGGTAGAAGCTCTTTCTTCTCTCCCCGTCATTAATCAACTGGATGGCCTGGATTTGGCCCAATATTTCTTCGGTCAAGGCAAGCAAAGAAGCTAAGTCAGGACTTTTAACCAGTTCCGACCTGAGCCGAAGAAGCTGACCCTTAAGGCTCTTTCTCACCTTTTTATGGTATCTGACTATTTGATATTCATAGTCGGCGCCCAGTCTGGCTAAATACCCTCTAAGCTGATCTATCAGGTCAGCCTGACCGGGCTTAATGAAAAGCCGGTTAATCGTAGCCGCAATCTCATCTTTAAGTAAGGGATCAAGGCCAGGTGAGTCTCTTTGGTTTACCAGATTTAATAAACGTGACAGTCTCTGGCTCAGACCAGCCTGATCAAAGAGATGAAACTTCGCGGCCGCCACGTGTCGGGAGGATAATGGAATTCCCTGGGCCTTAAGAAAAACAAGGGCCGGGATATTCCTCTTATCCGGCGGAAGTTTAGCTAAATTCTTAGCTATCTCATCAACCAGTTCCTTGGTCACTGGCAGGCCGGATTTTGTTAAGGCCCTGGCAATCTCGATCTTTGTTTTAGTAACCAAACCACCAAAGCTGCGGAGTAAGGGGCGAATAACGTCTTCCGCCATCTCCTCTCCTGGTTTGACCAGCTTGACCACCACCTTGGGTGATAAGGCCTTCACCTGGGCATAGAAGACCGCCCCCCGTGAGAAGTCAAGCTCACCTGTCTCGGCCACCAGGTTAAAACCCTTAAAACCAACCACCACCTTTCCCTGGCCCAGGACATCCCGAATCTGTCCCCGTAGGACCTCACCCAATTTAACCCTTCTTAAGAAGTCAGAAAGTTCGTAGGGAGAGGCATAGAGCTTTATCTCTCGGTCACCGGTAATTTGGGAGACGGGCATAGATCACCTTCAAAACTCTTCCTTCATCACAATCTTATCTCCCACTATGGTCATTACTGCCTTGCCTTGAAGTTCCCAGCCATTAAAAGGGCAATTTCTGCCTTTGGAGTAAAATCTATCCACATCGACCTTCCATTTTTTCCCCAGATCAATTATGGTTACATTTGCTTTTTCCCCTGGAGTTAAACTCCCAATGCCCTCTTTATCCAGTCCAAAAATCTTAGCCGGCCGGCTAGTCATTTTTTCCACGGCTTGCTTCAAGGTTAAAATGCCTGGCCGAACTAAATAAGTTAAAACCAAGCCCAGGGTTGTTTCCAGACCAATAACTCCAAAAGGGGCCTTTTCCCAGGGGAGGTTCTTTTCTACCGGTGAATGCGGGGCATGATCACTGGCAATTATATCAATAGTCCCATCAGCCAGCCCCGCTTTTACTCCATCTACATCTTCTTTTGACCTTAAGGGAGGATTTACTTTGGCATTAGTCCCCATTTCCTTGCCCATTTCTTTGGTCAACAAAAAGTGATGGGGGGTGGCTTCCGCTGTAATCTGAACGCCTCTTTTCTTGGCTTCAGCAATTATTTCCACCGTTCGAGCCAGACTGACATGGGAGATGTGAATAGGCGCCCCCGTTTCTTCAGCCAATTCCACATCACGGCTAACAAATTCGTCTTCAGAAGTATACGGTTCCTGCTGAAATAATGGATGCTGTTCCCCAAGTTTATTTAACCTTCTTTGGCGGTAGAATTCTGATTCTTCACAATGCGGGTTAACTAAGATTCCATATTCTGCTCCTCTAATAAGGGCGTGCCTCATTAATCTCTTGCCGGGGACAGGATATCCGTCGTCAGAAATAGCCACCGCGCCGGCCTCTTTTAAGGCCTTAACATCTACCAGCTTTCTTCCTTCCATTTTTTTGCTGATAGCCGCCTTAGAATAGAAATTAATTTGACTCTGTTCCCTGGCCATTTTTAGAAGGCGTCTAAGTCGTGAAGGGGTATCAATGGGAGGGTAGGTGTTAGGTTCGGCTATTACGGTAGTAAAACCCCCAGCGGCAGCGGCCTGAGAACCTGTATGAATATCCTCTTTATATTCCTGGCCAGGCTGCCTGAAATGAACATGGACATCAACTAAACCCGGGACGACTAATTTATCTTTTGCCTCTATCACCAAGGCCCTTTCGTCCACAATATCTGAAGCGATTTTTTGGATTTTAGAATCACTAATTAATACATCTAAAACCTCGATATTTCCGGTGGAAGGATTTAGGATGCCTCCCTTTTTAAGTAAAAGCGACAATGGTTTTTTACCTCACTAAGCGTTGAGAGTTAAGAGAAGGACCTCTTTATCGGTGCAAAGCTCCTCCTATGAATCTTACATGGCCCCCATTTAGCCACCGCCTCCAGGTGGGCCTTGGTTCCGTATCCTTTATGCCGGGCAAATCCATACTCTGGATACACCCGATCATAGTTCAGCATAATGTGGTCCCTGATTACCTTAGCCACCACCGAGGCAGCCGCAATGGACAGGCTCAAGCTGTCACCATTGATTAAGGCCCGTTGAGGAATGCTCAGGCCGGGGATAGCCCGGCCGTCTACCAGGATAAATTCAGGAGGACTCTTTAGGTTAAAGATTGCCTCCCGCATGCCTTCATAAGTGGCCTGTAAGATATTTATCCGGTCGATGCGGCCCTCATTAACCACCCCTATTCCCCAGTCTAAAGCTACCTCCAAGATATTTTGATAAGCTAGCTCCCTTTGTCTGGGGGTCAACTTCTTTGAATCATTTACGGTGGGGAGATTAATATCATCTGGTAAAATAACGGCCGCCGCTACCACCGGACCAGCCAGCGGCCCTCGGCCGGCCTCATCCACCCCGGCGATTAATCGACGCCCTTGCTGCCGGGCTTCTCTTTCATAGTCAAGGGAAGGGAGACTGCCCCGTGTTCTAGTTTCTGCCATCAGAGTCCTACTGCCTTGTCACGTTAGTATTTATGGGTAGAATAGGGCCGAATAATCATTCGCCCCTACCCCCTCCTTACTCCACATTTTCAGACACGAGGGGTTGGGCTTCTACTGCGGCTTCTTCTACCACCGGCGTAATTACCGACTCAGGCCCAGGTGCCGCCACCGTAGGCAGAGTAGTGATCTTTCTCTCAACCTGAGCCGCCTTGCCTCGTCGATCTCTAAGATAGTATAATTTAGCCCGACGGACCTTACCCCTCGAAATAACCTTGATGTTGGCAATATTAGGTGAATGCAAGGGGAATGTCCTCTCCACTCCCATACCATAGGAAACCCGCCTCACTGTGAAGGTCTCAGCTATCCCCCCTCCCCGACGTCTGATTACTATCCCTTCAAAGGGTTGAGTCCTTTCCTTGCCGCCTTCAACTACTTTCACCTCTACCCTGACGGTATCCCCTGGCCTAAAATCGACCAGATTCTCTTTAAGTTGATCCTTGGTCAGCTCTCTCAGGATGTCCATACTTACTCTCCTTTAAAAATTTTTTCTCTTCTTCCGAGAGTTCTATCCCGGCTAAAAGATCAGGCCGGCGCTTAAATGTTCGCAAAAGGGCCTCTCTTCGTCTCCACTGTCTAATCTCCTCATGATGACCGGAAACTAAAACCTCAGGGACAGACATCTCCCTAAACTCTCGTGGTCTGGTGTAGTGAGGATACTCCAGCATGTGTTCGGAAAAGGAATCCTGAATGGCTGATGCCTCATTACCCAACACACCGGGAATAAGTCTACTCACTGCCTCGGTAATTACCAGGGCCGGCAATTCACCCCCCGTAAGAACATAGTCCCCAATAGATAATTCCAGATCGACCCGTGCCTCTCTGACCCTTTCATCCACGCCTTCGTAATGTCCACAAATAAAGATAAGATGAGATTCTTGGGAAAGTTCTCTGGCCAAGGCCTGATTAAAGACCCTTCCCGCCGGCGTCATTAAAATAACCTTCCCTGGTAGTAGAGATTCCACGGCTTCAAAGATAGGCTCCGGTCTTAAAACCATACCCGGCCCACCCCCATAAGAGTAGTCATCCACCTTTTTATGGGGGTCATGACTAAAATCACGGATATTAGTGACTACTACCTGTAAGAGCCCGACCTCTTGGGCCCGGCCCAAAATACTATGTTTAATCGGCCCCTCACATATCTCAGGAAAAAGGGTTAGGATATCAATCCGCATCTATTTTTTAGATAAGTCCTTCCAGCAGATGAATAACCATCCTTCGCCGTTCAAGGTCTACCGCTCGAACTACTTCTCTGGTAGCCGGAATAAGGAGTTGACCGCTAATTTCGTAGACATCATTGGCGCCAGTCTCAATACAGTTGGTCACCTTGCCTAAATAATCCCCCTGGTCAGTGAAGACATCTATACCCAGGATATCACTGATAAAGAAGGTATCTTCATCCAACACAGGACGATCTTCCTTTTTAATATAAACAGTAACCCCAACCAACTCTTTGGCTTCATTAATAGAATCACATCTTTCAAACCTCAAGATGACCTGATTTCTTCGGTACCTGATGCCGACTATCTCTCGATAATCAGGATAGCCGCCTTTATCAATCAAATAAAGCCCGGCTAAATTTTCAAATCTTCTGGGATCATCGGTCCATGGATTCAAACGGACTTCTCCTTTGTTACCCTGAACAGCCACAATCTTACCTATCGCAACCATATCTTCTCTCATCTTCTTTCTTCCCTCACTTACAGAGGCCAGATGTCAGAAGTCAGGACTGTCTGTCTTCTGTCCTCTGTCTTCTGTCCTCTGTCTTCTGTCTACTTAATCTAAAATTTCCAGAACTACTCTCCGATGACTTTTTATAGTGGCGGCATTGATAATAGTCCGAATAGCATTAATGATTCTCCCCTGCTTGCCAATGACTTTACCTACATCCTCCGGAGCAACTTTCAGCTCCAGAATAAGACTTTTGGCGCTTTTAATTTCGGCTATACTCACCTCATCAGGCTTATCAACCAGAGATTTGACTAAATAATCAACTAATTCTTTCATCAGTTATCCCTCTGTAACCGTTCAGCCACAGATGCACACAGATGAAACACGGAAAATCCGTAAGCCGTGTCCGTGATTCGGGTCTGTCCTTAGGCTGTAGGGACAACCCTTGTGGTTGTCCGTCTACGGAACGGACATGGACAAGCACGGACAGGGACAAGCCCTGTCCCTACACTTCCGCCTTCTGTCCTGTGTTATTTATCCGTGCTAATCCGTGCAGCTATACCTGAACGGTTACATCCCTCTTTTGTGAATTTAAGTTTCGAGTATCTACTCCGTCCTCATTGGGAATACAGATTACCCAGATTTTTCAAGTGGTTCACCTGTCCCCTCAGGTTCTTGCCCTATCTCTGTCTTTATCTTTATCACCGGGGTCGAGGTTATTGGCTCTTTTAACCGCTTCAACACCCCTTCCTGGGCAAAGATCTTCTTAACCGGATCTGTAAGTTGAGCGCCTTTCCTCAACCATTCCCAGGCCTTTTCCTGATCAATCTTGATCTCCCTGACCGGTCTGGCCACCGGATGATAATAACCTATGGATTCAATAAATCGTCCATCTCGGGGCATCCGTGAATCAGCCACCACAATTCGATAATAAGGCTTATGTTGGGCGCCCATTCGGGCCAGTCTTATCTTGACCATCCTTTCACCTCCTCCTTATTTTAAATCCGCAATCCGCAATCGGTAATACTATCTTATAAACGAGAACAATCCCTTTTTACCCTTCTTGCCTATATTCTTCATTAAGGACTTCACCTGGTGAAACTGGTTAAGCAAACGGTTTATCTCATTCACCTGGGTTCCGCTCCCAGCCGCAATCCGCTTCTTTCTACTTCCCTTAATGATCTCAGGATGCTGTCGCTCTTCTCTGGTCATTGAATTGATTATTGCCTCCACCTTAGCCATTTCACGCTCTCCTGACCAACCTGGCGGAAGCTTGACCATATTCCCCATACCGGGGATCATGCTAATCATCTGATCGATAGGCCCCATAAGTTTAAGTTGTTGGATTTGCTCCAGGAAGTCCTCCAGGGTGAACTGCTGAGAAAGGAGTTTGCGCTCCAGCTCTTTGGCCTTAGCTTCATCAACCTGACGTTCGGCCTTTTCAATTAAGGTCAATACATCGCCCATCCCCAAGATTCTTCCGGCCATTCGATCAGGATAGAAGGGTTCGAGGGCCTCTATTTTTTCTCCCACGCCGACGAACTTTATGGGACAGCCGGTCACCATCTTAATAGAAAGGGCGGCGCCACCTCTGGCGTCACCATCAAGCTTGGTCAGAATAACGCCGGTAAGACTAAGCTCTCGATTAAAGGCCTCGGCTGTATTGACGGCATCCTGACCGGTCATAGCATCAAGGATGAGGAGGATTTCGACCGGAGATATTTCCTTCTTTATTCGACTAAGTTCAGCCATCATTTCGGCGTCGCAGGTAAGCCGGCCGGCTGTATCAAGAACAAGGGTATCGTAGTCAACCGATTTCGCCCGAGAAAGAGAAGCCTTAACCACATCCACCGGATCAGCTTCAGAACCCATATCAAAAACAGGTAGCTTGAGATGATCACCCAGGACCTTAAGTTGATGAATAGCCGCCGGCCGATAGATGTCAGCCGCCACCATTAAGGGGCGATGTCCATGGTTGGAGAGATATTTAGCTAATTTGGCCACGGTAGTGGTCTTCCCTGAACCTTGCAAACCTACCAGCATAACCACCGTCGGCCCTTGAACCGCCCGCTCTAATTGGCTGGCCGCCTTGCCCAAAATGGCGATCAGCTCTTCATGGACAATCTTAACCACCTGCTGGGCAGGTGTAAGGCTTTCCAAAACCTCCTTGCCCTCGGCCCTCTCTTTAATCTTCTGAGTAAACTCCTTTACTACCTTAAAATTTACATCGGCTTCCAGGAGGGCTAATCGGATCTCCCGTAAAGTCAGGGCAATATCCTTGGCGCTCAACTTGCCTTTACGTCGAAGATTTTTAAAAACAGCAGAAAGCTTTTCGCTTAGGCTCTCAAACATAATATCTCAGTATACCTAAACCTTCAAGTTATGTCAAGTAAAAAAATTACGAATCAATTCGGAAGCCAGAGGCCCGATCTTGATAGACAAAAGATTTACTCACCCAATACAGATTCCGCCAGATTATGATCAGCCAAAAGACCGGCTCGATTAAGCCCAAAATAATACCCAGGGCCAGGACAAACATAAACACGTCGTGACAAAAGACCAGGGAAAGCTCGTGTTTTAAAAACCAGCGGTTGAATCTTCGCTCCCGGATAGGGTGGTCTTTCCCTATTATCCCCATAATGCTCAGTGTTTCATTACTGGTCCAGTAGAGGATGTTGGTTAAGAAAACTAAGCCGCATAAGGTCCAGAGCTGATTATGGTGAGTGATTCGATAGTAGCCCCAGGTGGCGGCCAGGGTAATAAGGCTGGTCCCGATCCGGTCAAAGACCTTATCCAACCACGACCCAAGATAGGAAGATGAATATTTCAACCGGGCCAGCTCTCCATCAACGCCGTCAAAGATAGAAGAGAGTTGCACCAGCAGCCCTCCCAGAATAAAGCTGCCTTGGCTTATCAGATAAGTAGCCAGGAGAGCCATCAGGAAGGTAATCACTGTCGCCTGGTTGGAGGTCAGACCGATTTTAACCAGGTATCTGGTAAAGATGGCCGAGACAGGACGATTCAGCTTCCTGGAGACAATTCCATCCTGAGGTTTGGTCAGTCTCTTTAATATCTGTTTCTCAACGTGTTTAATGTCCTCCTTTGTATCCACATCCTGCCAGAATAAACCGGTTATCTCTTTGGCCCTCATTTTTCCGGCCCTGGCCAGAATCCTGACCCCGTCGCTAAGGGAGTCATTACCCTTAGCGAGGCTTTCCTCCAATGCCTCAAAGAGGGCCCCTGAACAAAGAAAAACCCCGCAGTCAACGCCATTAAAAGAAGCCAGCTCTTTGCCAATATCTGTAATCTTCCCCTCATTAATCAAAACCTTGGTGGCATCGGCCAGATCATAGACGGCCGGCCAGTTTAGATCGCAGCCCAAAAGGCATTCGTCATCCGCCATTTTCTCTTCCCGCACTTGTTTAACCAGCCCTGGTTCAAAGACATGATCCGACATCAGAAGGAGAAAATGCTCGGCGGGATCAATAGCTTCTCTGGCGGTTAATACCGAAATCCCATTGCCTTTTCGCCAATCAGGATTATGGATATATTCCAGTTTCACCCCCAGATCTTCGCCTGTTCCCAGATTCGACTTCAGCTTTTCCCCCGCAAACCCAGTGACTATAAGGAACTCTTCTACCCCAGCCTCTCGAACCGCACAGATAACCCTTTTAATAAGGGGAAATCCCAGGAGAGGGATAAGCCCTTTGGGTATTTCGTCGGTTAAAGACTTTAATCTGGCGCCGGCGCCGGCAGCAATAATAACGGCTTTCATTATATTAAACCCGGCCTAAGTTTCTGGAATGATGAACCAGGCCTAATAGTTACTATGACAATCCCGACAGTAATAAATCTTATCGTATTCCCCCCGGAGGTGCATCTCCCGAATCCGGTTGAGTCTATTTCCCTGCCAGGCCGCTCCCAGACCACCCGCCTCCTGGATGGTGCCTCCTGAGACTAAACCATCAATATCGTAACAGCAACCAGAGAGGGTGCCATCGTGAAGGACAATGGCCTTCTGCCAGACCTGACGGCAGGGAACCCGCTCAGGATCAGGCTTCCCACTTACCTGGATAATCTTATTCCCATGCCCCCGGGCATTGACCGGAATGATATTGACAAAATCAACTACCTTCTCCCATTTGTTTCTAAAGCCAGCGATTTGTTCAGGATCATCGGTCTCCTCCACCAGGGTCTTCAGACTGATAAAAGGGACTTCGCTCTTCATCTCCTTCTTAAGTCTACAGATATGCTGAATGTTATCCATTACCCGCTGATAATTTCTTTCACTCCCCTGCAATCGGACATATCCCTCTTTAGTCACCCCCATAAAGGAGATCACCAGACTATCCAAGCCGGCCCCGATGATCTGCCGGGATATCTCTTCGGTCAGTAACACCCCGTTGGTGGTTACATTGACCACCGGGACATTTCGTTCTTTGGCATACTGGATGATTTCGATCAAGTGGGGATAAAGAAGCGGTTCACCGTGGATAAAGAGGGCCAGATAATAGAGCCGACCTGAGGCCGCCCCTTCGTCAATGATGCCTTTGGCCAGATCAGGTTCCATGTATCCTTTAGCTCTGGTCATCTGATCGTAATTACACATGGCACAGTTGAGATTACAGTGGTTAGTCAGCTCTAAATAGACCTGGATCGGAAAGGGAATGACCATCTTCAGGTTATAAGTAAGATTCAGCAGGCTGAGATATTCTTCCCGATTGGTGGGCTTTAGCTGGAGCAAGCTGTAAATATCTTCTTTAGGGATAATCTCATTCCAGGCATAGTGTTTTATCATGGTTTAAACAGTGTAGCACATAAGCCAAGTTTTGTCAAGAAATCCGTGGCGGGAGGTAGGGGCGAATAATTATTCGCCCCTACTAAAGAGACTCTACCCATAAATACTAACGTGACAAGGCACCAGAACCCTGCTGAAACCGTCCAGGAACCTTCGCCGAGCGGTAGTAGTTACGAAGTCCTTTTAAACCGCTTTTCCAGTTCCTTCAGGCTTAGTTTTATCACGGTCGGCCTCCCATGAGGGCAGGTATAAGGCAAGGTGGTCTGCGAAAGCTGGGAGATAAGGGCCTCTATCTCCTGGGGGCTGAGTTTGTCACCTGCCCTGATGGCCGAATGGCAGGCGAGGAGGATGAGCATCTGCTCCTTAAGGGCCTTAATATCTCTGGTTTTCTCCATAGCTTGCAGGTCATGCAGGAGGTCAAAGATCAGCTCTTTGGGGTTTCTCTTTTCAGTAATGGCCGGCACGGCCCTGAGCAGAAAGGTCTTCTGCCCGAATTCCTCTATCTGAAAGCCTAAGGAACTGAGAATATCCTTATTTTCAATTAATATGGCAGCCTGAGCGTAATCCGTCTCCAGGGTGAGGGGAATAAGCAGAAGCTGGGAGTTTACCTGGGCCTGCGCGGCTTGTTTCATTAATCTTTCATAAAGCACCCTTTCCGCCGCGGCGTGTTGATCAATGATCGATAGGCCCTCTTCATCCTGGGCCACAATATAGGTATTATAAATTTGGGCCAGGGGATAAAGCCTGGGCTGACTAAACATCGAGACCTGCCGGGAAGCGGATGAGGCTTCAGGTGATGGGGCGAATGAGACCGGCGGTCTGCCTCCGGTGCCAGGAGAAACACCCCCTGCCCCGGCTGAAGGCCATTGCCCACCTGCTCCCCTGCTCCCCTGCTCGGTTGGCTTACTTATCTGCCGGCTGAAATAGGTCTCAATCGCCCCCTTTATCCTGGCCTCTCGATCCAGCTCACCAATCTTCGGAGTAGGCGCTTCAACTACCCGAGGAATAAGGTCGGCCCTGGACAGGGCCTCCCGAACGGCCTGTTCTACCCCGTCGTGAATATCCCCTTCCTTCCTGAATCTAACCTCACTTTTGGCCGGATGCACATTGACGTCAACTAAAGAGGGGTCTATCTCAATAAATATAACGGCGAGGGGATGGCGGTCTATGGGAAGCAGGGTGTGATACCCGGCGTAGAGGGCGTGAGTGATGGTTCGGTTGGTGATACAGCGTCGGTTGACAAAGATCGACTGTCCTGCCCTGTTAGCCCGGGTATGAAAGGGTGGGGCCAGAAATCCAGTGACCTCGAAGGAGCCGGTCTTAAAATCGAGCCGGATAAAGTCCTGAGATAATTCGCCGCCTAAAAATGAGCTGACCCTCTCTAATGAATCTTTAGTGGCCGGGGCATTAAAAACGACCTGGCCGTTATGAATAAGTTTAAAAGAGATATCAGGATGAGCCATTGCCTCCAGAGAGACAATGTTGCTGATATGCCCTCCTTCAGTGGCGACTGTTTTAAGGAACTTTCTCCTGGCCGGGGTATTAAAGAAAAGCCTCTGAACCTCTATTGAGGTCCCTACAGGCGCGCCTATCTCCTTGGCTTCTTTGACTACTCCCCCTTCCAGTCTGACTAAGGTTCCTGAGATAGAATCAGGGGTTTTGGTGACCAGTTCCGTGATTGAGACAGCCGCAATAGAAGGCAGGGCCTCTCCCCGGAAGCCGAAGCTCCTGATAGAATCCAGCTCTTCGGCCGAAGAGATCTTGCTGGTGGCGTGACGCTCAAAGGCCAGGAGGGCATCGTCTTTAGTCATCCCGGAGCCGTTGTCCTCCACGCGGATCAGGTCCCTTCCCCCGCCCATTATCTCCACGGAGATCTTTGTGCTTCCGGCATCGAGGGAATTTTCGAGCAATTCCTTAACCACTGAAGCCGGCCGCTGCACCACTTCTCCAGCGGCGATCTTATTGGCAATGTCGGTCGGCAGAACCTTGATCTTAGACATAAGCCCCGCGAAGTATAAGTAACTATAGTGAACGACATAAATAAGTTGAGATGTTTACTGTAGGGCAACCCTAAAGGGTTGCCCTACATTTTATATAATACGTTTGTATTTCTTAGTGTTTACTAATACTTGGTAAGTATAACCTGCTTGGCCTGAGGAGTCAAGGGAAATTTTAGAGTGGAGAGTGAGAAAGGGTGATACGGATAGGGGTCCCGGTTCAGGTCAGAATCCATTCCATCGGCCCAGCGCCCAAAATCTTCCTCTTTTCCTCAACTTTTCTCTTGACTTACTCATTTTTATATCCTATAATCCAAGATCACCAGGCTCAAAGCCCTTAAAAAACATCCTGGGGGCGCTTCTATCCTACATTCCGTACCTGAAACCTTGACTTTCTATATTTTTCTCTAGCCAGGTTTCTGCTTCTTCCCCTTAAGGGACTTTATTTCCAAGGTCTTATGGCTATTCCACCCCACTTCGGGGTGCCTTTTGGAACTCCGGCGGTCCTAGATGCACCCTAAGAGGGCATAGCTCCAAGAGGCTCCAAGGGTTCAGATCACAAGTGGGGACGATTTTCGTAAGTAAAAGTAAACTATATACTTTCTTGAATAGTCGGAAGAAAATAGAATTTCGCACTAAAAGAGGTGCGGAATGTAGGCTATTAACAATATCACGATTTATAATATCGTCAAAGTAGGTGCTCAATAATTCCCTTTTCAATTATTTGCTCTGTAAGTGCTTTTTCTAAAATCATTCTCCGTATCTCTGTGTCTCTGTGGTGAACGATTACAACTATTCCTCGTTAGTGCCTATCCCAAACCCCCCACAGACACCAGGAGTCTCCCCGACTCCTGGTGTTAAATCATCGGCGCAGGAATTTACGCACCCGAGAGGTTAGCTTACGCGCCGGACTCGTCTGGATGTCCAGCCCGCCATAAACACACATCTCAAGACAGCAAAAACATTTGATGCACCGGTCATAATCGATGAGGAGACGACCGTCCTTTTCTAAAACCGCCTCGGCCGGACAGACCTCACGGCATATCCCGCATTGGGTGCATCTGTCCCCCTTAATCACCGGTCTGATCCAGAAGAGCTTTCCCAGGGGTTTGAACTCCAGGATAGGCATAAGGCGTCTGGGTAGAGAAGGGGGTGGTAAAAGTTCATCAATCTTAACCTCTTCTATCCCTGGTCCCAGGATGTCAATCTTATTCAAATCAGCTTCTCCCAGATTCAGGTCGGCAGCGGCTCGCGTAGTTTCAATCTGCAGAGGATCAAAGCCTACGATACTTGAGGCTACGGCATCGAGGGCCACCAGATCCTGAGAGGCCAATATGAGGCCGATTTCTTTCGGATGGCCTTGCTGCGGACCATTGCCCTCCATGCCAACTACCGC
This sequence comes from bacterium, assembly GCA_040753085.1. Lineage (NCBI taxonomy): Bacteria > bacterium. The sequence goes on from JBFMHI010000025.1 coordinate 17,332, forward strand.
ATCCATCACCGCCAGCTTGACCTTAGGGGCCAGATAGGTGAAGATGTCGAGCAGGACGTCCGCAAATTTATCCGTGCGTCTAAAGAGACGATGATATTCGGATTTAAGTTGTCCGGGCACCAGGCCATATAGGTTTTTGATACCCAGGGTGAGGAAGGTTAAGATATGGGTCTTTAATTTAGGCAAAGAAATAATCACATCAACTTCTAGGGCCGGTTTAACCAGATACAAGCTTTTGAGCACTCTCCCCTCAGGATTTTCAATCTTAACCGATTTTTCTTTTTCAAAGCTAATTATCTTTGCCCCGGCCTCAAGGGCGGCCTGGCCAACACCCGTGACTTGAAGTAATTTTTCAGTACTGGTAAAAGGAGTTCCGGGGCTGTCTCCCACCAGTGGTATGCCTCCGGCTTCTTTGACCAATTTAATCATAGCCTTGACCACCGCCGGATGAGTGGTAACGGCCTTATCCGGCGGGGTAGGTGAAAGGAGATTTGGTTTTAAAAGGACTTTTTGTCCGGGTTTAACAAATTGAGTTAATCCCCCCAGACGTTCTATTCCTTCCCTGACCGCTTTTTCTACCTCGAATTCTTTATATGTCTTACAGCGAACAATGGAAACAGGGCTCTGGTTCATGGGAATAATTTTCGCCAAGCTGGACTGGTGCCTTGTCACGTTTGAATTTGTGGGTAAAGCCTCTTTCCCCTCACCTTAATCCTCTCCTCTGAGGGGAGAGAGTAAGGTGAGGGAGATTGCTTCTCCAAAAGACCAACCTATCAAATCAAATCTGACAGGGTATGAGAGAGGTTATGTTACCTCGATGCTCAACACAACCGCCAGAGCTTTGATAATTGCTTGCATTGCTGTATCAGAAAGCTTCCCCAAACGCCGGACAAACCGTTCCTGTGCCACCGAACGCACCTGAAAGGCATCCGCTGCAGACGTCTTCTCTAACCCATTCTCTGCATCAGGCTCTATCTGAACCATCCACGGTGCAATAGTATAGCGATCTTTCCAATCGGTAAGAGGAACGATTACCTTCAGGGGTAGAATTCCGATAGCATCATCGTTCACAATGATTGCTGGGCGCATCTTCTGAATCTCAGCCCCAACCGTTGGATCCAAATTGATGAACCAGATTTCACCCCTACACATGAAAATTCTCACCGTCAAGCACCGTGAAGATGGTCAATTCTCCCCCACCTGAATAATCTGGTAGAAGAGCTGCAGCCGCTGCGGCTAATTGCTGTCTTCTTTCTGTTGGGACAAACGGTTGTTCCACCTGTTGAAGATCTTTACGTATTAACTGTAAGGCGGCTTCGATGATCGTTAGGCGTTCTGTAATCGTGAGATTCTTAAGCTCTTTCAGAATTACTCTCTGTGTCATATGACCTCCTCTTTTGAAATGATAGACGACATATATTGCGGATATACTGACTTATCCCAACCTCTTTCTAATCTCTCGTAAAGAGAGGCGTTCTCTCCTTAGCTCAATAATCTTCTTTAGCCTTTCAAAGGTTGATGATGCGGCAAAAAGTCTTAAAGAACAGAAAAATCACCTAAAAGGCAGAAATGTGGTTTTCTATAATAGACTGATTGGGCTATAGTTACCTCAATGCTCCTCTGTGCTCTCTGTGTTCTCTGTGGTGAAATCTTGACTTTCTGCCTAACCATCAAAGGTTGAATTGTCAAATCAAATCTAACAGGCACTTGGCGGCCGGGGCCGGGCATTTCTTCATAGGCTAAAGTAGCGGCTCAATTTTTCTCTAAGGAATAGCCGGGCACGATGGAGCCTTGATTTGACGGCTGGAATAGATAGGTGAAGTATCCGGGCAACCTCTTGAGTCTTAAGGTCTTCAATATCCCGCAGCACCAGAACTTCGCGATAGCCCTCCGGAAGATCAGTAATGGTCTGGCTCAGCACAGATTTGAATTCTTTAGATAAAAAGACCTCTTCGGGATTCTTTGACCAGTCCTCTATTTGCCTGGGCACTTCCCCCTCTTCGGTGGCGATAAGTTCATCCAGGGAAGCCGAGACTTGAGGTTCTTTCTTCCTGAGCCGACCAAGACATACATTGGTAGCTATCCGATAAAGCCAGGTGGAAAAGCCGGCTTCACCCCTGAAGCCGTCCAGGGATTTATAAACCCTGAGAAAGGTCTCCTGAAGCACATCTTCTGCTTCCTCAAAAGAACCCATCATATTGTAGGCCAAAGAATAAATCCTGGTTTCGTATCTTCTGACTAACTCGCTAAAGGCAGAGGGATTCCCTGCCTGACTTTGGTTAACCAATTCCAGGTCTGACGGCCGGGGCGACAGGGGAAGAGGTTTAATTAAGGGAAGAGATTGAATCTGCTTAACGGGCCGGGTCATATTACCTTACCAATCCTCCTCAGTTGTACCACGGCGTTGTTTCATCATCAGTCTTCGCTTAATCTGAGCCTCCCTTTCTTTATCTTTAAAGGCCTCCAGCAGTCGTTCAGCATCTTCCTTGGACATCTTAGCTTCTTTAGCTTCCTGGAAGGGCTCTGCCTCTTTTTCTCCTTTTTCTTCCTTTCTCTTGTCTGCCTCTTTCCCTTTCTTCTCTGCCTCTTTTTTCTCGCCTTCTTTCCCTGCATCCGCCCTGGTGTCAGAGCCATCACTTTTTTTCTGATCTTCCTTACTTCTCGGCGTCTGCTCCCCCTGGCCTGCTTTGTCCTGGCCTTGCTTTGGCTGTTCCGGCTGTTCTTTTAATCTTTGTTGAACGAATTGCAGATTATATTTGGCATCTTTATCAGAGGGATCAATATCCAACGACTTCTTGTAATAAGTGATCGCTTCAGAAAGTCTTCCCAGTTTATAAGCGCAGTTGCCCAGGTTATAATAAGTCTTGGCCTGAATAGAAGGATCTGAAGAGTTAACTGCTTTAGTGTATTCCTGGCTGGCTGCTTCGTATCTTGAGATTTTGTATAAAGTATCCCCGGTGTTAAAATGTAGTCTCGGGTTTTCAGGCTCATCAATCTGTGCCTCCTGGTATTTGGTCAGGGCTTCCTTATATTTACCCTTTTCAAAGAGGCGGTTGCCTTCCTCAACCTTACCCCTGATAGAGGCATAAGCATAAGGGGTCAAAGATGAGAAGTAAATAATAAAGATGATAGAAAATATTCTTCTGTCCATTAGGCTGAGAGCTGAGAGTTGAGAGAAGAAACCTCTTTGTTCTCCAGGCTCAGCTCTCAACTCTTATTTATTGAGAAGATCCACGGTCTCCGGTTATTATAATCCTAACCAATTCCGAAGTCAAGATAAAAAAAGAAAGGTCGCCAAGGACACAAGGGAGGCCAAATTTTTTTTCAAAAAAACTTAATTTTCTCCTTGCAAAAAATCTAAATTATGTTATACTCAAATCAAGAGGTCTATTCAATCATTGGAGAGAGAGAGACCTCACTTTTACCGCACCATAATTTATAACAAGGGTATTGATCATCGTTTCGGCCCTTTACGGATTAATCTCGAATCTCGAATTGCAAATCGCGAATCTATCTTTTAATTCGCGATTCGCGATTTGCAATTCGAGATTCGAGATGATCATCGCCTAAGGAAGGGGGTTGTATTTATTATGTTAAACGTTAAAAGAGCCATTAGAATCATTTCCCTAATGACTGCTTTTAGTATTCTCCTGATGGGTATCCCTGCCCTGGCTGCGGAAGAGGGAATGATCTTTGTGGTGGCACCAGGTGATTGTCTTACTAAGATCATCAAAAGTCATTATGGTCGGATCACCTCTAAACTTATTGCTAAGGTAAAAGAGTCTAATCCAGAAATAAAAGATATTAATCTTATCTATGTGGGGCAAAAGATATTACTTCCCTCCGCGCATCCCAGGATGGCGGCTGCTGTTACCTCATCACCGTCGAAATCAAAAGAAGATACCAGGTTAGCCTCTCTTCCTCCGACTGATATTAAAGAGATTAAAGAGGGATTTTGTTATATCAAGAAAATGAGTGGAGCCGTTAAAATTCAACGGGCTAATGTTCCGGTTTGGATTCCGGTTGACGGGAAACAAGTTCTCTTACAAAAGGGGGATAAGATTAAATCAGGTAAAAATTCGTGGGTAGAGGTTACTTTGAAAGACGGTTCCACTTATCGATTGGGAGAGCATTCAGATGCCGAAATAAAAGAGATTTCGAAGGGTGAAGCGGGTCGGTTTCGCATTGGGATTACCTTAGGAAAGATTTGGGCTACGGTTAAAAGACTGGCCGAAGGCAAAAAATTTGAGGTGGCTACGCCGGCTGCGGTAGCTGGAGTCAGGGGAACAAAATTCAAGGTGGAGGTCGCCAAGGATGGTCAAACGAGGGTCACTGTTCACGAAGGGGTAGTAAATGTTAAAACCTCGAAAGAGGAAGTAGATGTTAACGCCGGTTATGAAGTGGTCGCTTTCCTTAAAGGCAACTTAACTGATGTTAATCCTTTGACCTTAGATTTGTGGGATGAGTGGAATAAGAAGAGAGATTCCGAGCTGATTATTATTGACCGGGCGGCCGCAGAAGGAGATAAGGACAGTCTTAAGATAGCGGCGGTAAAAGAGAAAACAAGTTATGCTGATTTAGTCAAGGCTAAAGAAAAAAGGGCGGTGACAGCGGATGTCACCTTCTTTGAGACATTGGAGGAAGCTAAGGCCTCTGATGCCGATCGAATTATCATTCCGGAAGAGAATAAAGAAGAAGATACTCTTAAGGTAGCGGCGGTAAAAGAAAAGCTGAGTTATACTGATTTAGTCAAGACTAAGGAAAAGAGGGCGGTGACAGGGGATGTCACCTTCTTTGAGACATTGGAGGAAGCTAAGGCCTCTGATGCCGATCGAATTATCATTCCGGGAGAAGAAGGAGAAGAGACTCTCAAGATAGCGGCGGTAAAAGAGAAGGTGAGTCCGGCCGATTTAATCAAGGCTGAGGAAAAGAGAGCGGTGCCAGGGGAGGTCACCCTCTTTGAGACATTGGAGGAAGCTAAGGCCTCTGATGCCGAGCAAATTATCATTCCCAAAGAGGATAAAGGAGAAGAGACCCTCAAGATAGCAGCGGTAAAAGAGAAGATAAGTTATGCTGATTTAGTCAAGGCTAAGGAAGAGAGGGCGGTGACAGCGGATGTATCATTCTTTAAGACATTGGATGAAGCCAGCGCTTCTGATGCCGAGCAAATTATCATTCCAGGCGAAGAGAAAGGGAGCGGGTCCAGACTTAGGATCCTTTCTACCAAAGAGGGTGAAGAACTTAAGATCGCTACTGCCTCGCCTCCAGCCGGTATGATTGCCCCCCTAAAGATTGAAAAACTCTTAGCCAACGTAGATGAGAAGGGAGACTTTCCACCAACCCTAATCATCGGCAAACCATTAATAAAACCCCTTGATTATGTTACTCATCAGCGCACCTTTGAATTGACCGGTATTACCGATAATAATGCTATTGTCACCATAAATAATGTTCCGGCTAAGGTCGAGAACGACGGAACCTTTAAAGGGATAGTAAAATTGAAAAAAGGAGATAATAAGATTACCTTGGTAGCCACAGGTCCCACGGGCAATACTACCATTGCTACCAGGACCGTAGCCCTGCTGGAAGATGAGCGCCAGTAGGTGAGGGACTTGGGATTGCGGAGGCGAATAAAGAATCCCTAATCCCCTGAGTGAGGATTTTCCTAAAGGACTATAGGGAAGAGAGATCTTCCTTATAGTCCTTTTTTGCAGAGGTAGCCGTGTCTGGTAAAAGGAGCCCAGTTGTCCCGGCGGTGAATGTAACTATTTAGCCACGAATTGACACTAATGAACACGAATGAAGAGAAAATTCTGTATAAAGATTTGTCTTACAAGATGGTTGGATTGGCAATGAAAGTACAGAGTAAACTACGAAAGATTGGTTAATTAGATTTTTTGTATTATTCGTGTAAATTTGTGTTTATTCGTGGCTGAATAGTTACGCGGTGAATATGCCCACAGGCGAGACGTCTGGGCTACATTATCAGACACCAGACTACCAGTCACCAGCGAGGTCTTAACCGTTGACCAGAAGAATCCTTAGACAAAAGACGGACCGGTTTTGGGGGATAAAGATTTGCCTTCCCATAGCCCTTATTATCTCCATCGTTTTCCTTTTGGGATGGTTTGAACCTCTTGAAAACATGGGGATTGATCTTCGCTTCAGGCTGCGGGGGCCAGTTTACCCCAAGAGTGATATTGTTATTGTGGCTATAGATACAGTTAGCCTGAAACACCTGGGATGCTGGCCATGGTCAAGGAGATACCATGCCCGGCTTATTGATGGGCTTTCTAAGGCCCAGGCCAAGGTAATCGGCCTTGATTTGCACTTTATTGAGGAAGATAAAAGGGATCCTCTAAGTGATGCGGCTTTTGTCACCTCGGCCACCAGGTCAGGTAATATTGTTTACCCGGTCTTCTTTGATCGGCCTCAGACAGGTTCGGAGGAAAAGGAGGTCTGTTTAAAGCCGCTTCCTCCCTTACAGGAAACGGCTCTTGGCCTTGGACATATTGAAGTTGAACCTTCCCTGGACGGAATTCTTCGTAAGGTTAACCTGGTCAGACCCGTTGCAGAGGAAGGATTTCTTTCTTTCGGATTAGAAATAGTCAGGACGGCCATGGACATCCCTTTACTTGATCTTCAGTCTCCTCGCGGCAATACCTTTCTCCTGGGACCATTAGCCATCCCTATGGATGATAAAGGCCGTATGTTCATCAACTACTCCGGTGGACAGCATACCTTCAAGACCTTCTCTTATTCCGATGTCTTGGAAGAACGTGTTCCTCTCTCTGAATTTACAGGTAAGATTGTCCTGGTTGGAATTACCGCTAAGGGGATTTCAGACGAGTTTATGACCCCCTTCTCCGACCAGAGCAATCCTATGCCTGGCGTGGAAATCCACGCCAATATCATCCGAACCATTATCGAACAGGATTACATCAAACGGGCAGATAGATTAACCATTGCCCTCCTTACTCTGATATTAGGGATTAGCTTGAGTTTTATCTTTCAGAGGTTGAGTCCGAGAAAGGATATTATCTTAGCCCTCTTTTTACTTCTACTTTTAGTGGCGAGTTCCATCACTGCCTTTAACTACAATGAAATCTGGATTGATACTATACCCTTTGCCCTTCTTATTGGACTTTCCTGGGCAGGCATAACCTTAAAAGAGATTACAGTAGCTAACCGGGCTTTAGATGAAGAGGTAACCAGGCTTTCTCAAACTTTTCGGGTCAGGGGAAAGAATCTTTTGGCCGTAGAAATTGAAGAAACTCCCCGGCAGATGCTTTCTTCTCTCCAAAGGTTCTTTAATTTTAAAGCAGTTATCCTTTTCCTTCCTGATGAGCGGGGGAAAGGATTGGCGCCTCGATTTAGCTCGGGTCTAGAACTTGAGTCAATAAAATATAACTTGAAATTAGCCGAAACTATGGTGGGCAGGGTAGCTCAACAAAGAGAATTAGAGGTCTTTGAAGGACAGGATCAGCCCTTCGAGTTACCCGAAATAGCTGCCAGCGCCTATTTGCCGGCTATCATTAGAGACAGATGCGTCGGCGTCCTGGTCCTTTGCGCTCAAAAGGCGGATATCTTTAGTCAACGCAACCTTAATCTACTGCGTATCATTGCCAATCAACTTGCCCAAGTTATTGAAACAAAAAGAGGTTATGAAGCCCTATCCATTTCTTCGATTGGTCCGCTGAATATCCCTTCATCTGAAAAAATAATCCAAAAAGTTGAAGCCCTTACTTCCATCTATAATTCTATTATCCTTGATAGAATTATGATAGATAATATACTCAATGATATCACCGATGGGATTATGGTAGCCAATTGTTTTGGAGTGATTACTTGCGCTAATCCTCAATTTAAAAATCTGTTCAGCCTTTCTAATGAAAAGGTTGAATTAAATATTATTGATCTGATTAAGAAATTTGGTCTCTATAGCCGGGAGGAATTGTTGGAAGAGTTCTCCAGGGTTGTGACTGATAATCGAGTTCTTTCCCTTGATTTGGAACTGCCGGAAAAGAAGAAGAGCTATAATCTAAGTTTAGCCTCTTTTAAAGATACCTGGGAAAGAGTAATAGGACTGGTTGGTGTCCTCCACGATGTAACTTATTTAAAGGAAATTTCTCAGGCTAAATCCGAATTTGTGGCCACTGTTTCTCACGAACTCAGGACCCCCTTAACCTCGATTAAGGGATCTTTGGAACTCCTTTTAAGAGAAATGTCAAGGGGGGAGATATACGGAGATAAGTCTGAATTCATTGAAATTGGGTTGAGGAACGTCAATAGGTTGTCCAAGTTAGTGGATGACATCCTTGACCTATCCAAGATAGAGGCAGGCAAGATAAAGATAAGATTAGAGAAAGCCAGCCTTCCTACCATGGTCAAATATGCTATTTCAGAAATGAAGGTTCTGGCTGATGAGCACAAGATTACTATTAATACCTCTATTCCCCAGTTCCTTTCACCGGTTTTAGCTGATGTTGATAGAATAAATCAGGTCCTGATTAATTTACTCAGTAACGCTATTAAATTTTCCCGGAGGGGTGGCAGGGTGAATATTGAAGCCAAAGAGGAACCCCAATGGGTTGAGGTTAGAGTGGTCGATACCGGTATAGGCATTCCCATGGAGGAAATGTCCAAGATCTTTAATAAATTTCAAATGGTGAACGTCCCTTATAATAAGGCCGTAAAGGGAACAGGGCTTGGTCTGGCTATCTGCAAGACTATTATTACTGAACATGGGGGACGGATATGGGGGGAAAGCTCAGTCGGTAACGGCTCTGCCTTCTGCTTTACCCTGCAGAAGGCTGGTGATCAGTAATCGGTAATCAGTAGCTGAAGCTATAGCACTTATTAATCAAGGTCTGACCCTACTATTCGCTATTACTTGTAGCTTTCCTCCAAACTGGGGAATTTGCTTTCCCTTACGTCTGAAATATACCCTTTGATCGCCTTGGAAATAAGGGGGTTTAAGTTGACATACTGCCGCACAAACTTAGGATGAATCCGGTCGTAGAGACCAAGGAGATCATGCAGGACAAGAACCTGACCATCACAGTAGGCCCCGGCTCCAATACCGATGGTGGGCATACCGATATCCTGAGTTATCTGCTGGGCCAGCGGCCAGGGAACGCACTCTATTACCAGGGCAAAGGCCCCGGCCGCCGAAAGGGCGAAGGCATCGGCCCTGAGTTTTTTGGCCGCACCCTTATCCCGTCCCTGGACCTTGTAACCACCTAACTGGTGAATTGACTGCGGGGTGAGGCCAATATGTCCCATAACCGGTATCCCTGCCCTGACGATGGCAGAAATCGTCTCGCTTATCTCACTCCCACCTTCCATTTTAACCGCTTCAGCTCCTCCCTTTTTGATTAATCGTCCTGCATTCAAAACAGCCTGAGATACCTCAACTTCATAGGAGAGAAAGGGCATATCAGCCACCACCAGGGCCCGGCTTGTCCCCCGCTTAACTGCTTGGGTGTGGTAAATTATCTCCTCGATGGTTACCGGTAGAGTATTCTCATACCCTAAAACGACCATCCCCAGAGAATCTCCTACCAGGATAATATCTATCCCGGCCTCATCCAATAATCTGGCTGTAGGGTAATCATAGGCCGTCAGCATAGTGATCTTTTCCCCAGCCGATTTCATTTGAAGCAGCTTGGTGGTGGTTACCTTACCTGATGTCTGCATGTCTTTTGATATTTTCTCTGTGCCTCGGTGGCAAAAATTCGACTTTCTGGGACGGTTCAAAATCATCCATTTTCTTGTGAAACTTTAGGCGCGGTTAACCTTCCGCAGAAGTAGGGTGGACATTACCCACCAATCTGTTCGCCATCTACGCCTTTTTGGTGGGCGGTGCCCACCCTACCTCTCAGCCGCAAGCTTTCACAGTAAAGTGAACCATCCCGACTTTCTGCCTAACCATTTGTAAGTGTTCATTCCCCTTCGTGTCTTCGTGCCTTGGTGGCTGAACGGTTACACCGTCTTTTATAATATCAGAAGCAGTTCAGGAAGTCAAGGAAAATATAAAAGAGAGCGACTCTGAAAATTTAACTTGACATGTTAAATATTGAGGGTTAGAATGTTGGTAACTACTCAAAACTAAGTTAAGCAGTTAGTTGGGAGACAAAGCAAAATTCCCTCTCCCTTGAGGGGCTTATCCTTACCCACATCTTTTAAAAACCACGAAGAACACGAAGGGCACGAAGATAAAACAAATCTTTTAATCCCATCTTTAAATAATTTTTCGACCTGTGAAATAGGTCTAAT